>JANMSG010001080.1:0-8535 GCA_031389065.1 Acidobacteriota bacterium
GGTGGCCAGATCGCGCCGAACGTCAGCATTAGTCGGGTCTGTTGCGGACAGCGCCTCGCGAATTGTCAGCGCCTTGCGGTAACTTTCGAGCGCCCCTGTGACATCTCTGCTTTTGAGTTGCATATCGCCGATTCTTTCGTAACCGATGCTGACATCTAGACGTGCCTGGGCGTTGGTCGGGTCGGCTGCAGAGGATGCCTCATCAAGCGACAGCCCCTTTCGATAGTTCGCCAGAGCCCCTGCCGTATCGCCTCTTTCTGCCAACATATTGCCAATCTTTTCACGGCTGATGGAGAGGTCGCGATGCATCTCTGCGTTCATCTGGTCTGCGGCGGCCAGCGCTTCGCGAATTGCCAATGCCTTGCGGTAACTTTCGAGCGCCCCACTGGTGTCGCCTTTTGCAGCCAGCGCGTTGCCGATCTTGTCGTGGCTGATTGCCACTTCTCTGTGGGCTTGCGCATTCTTCGGGTCTGCGGCGGCCATCGCCTCGCGGATTACGTTACCTCTACGGTAACTTTCGAGTGCCCCACTAGTGTCGCCGGTTTTCATGAGCATATCCCCGACTTTAATGCAGCTTACAAATAGCGTGCGGCGATCTTTTGCATTCGTCATCTCGGTGGACGATAATTCTTCGCGAAGCACCAGTGCCTTGCGCTGGCTGTCAATTGCTCCCACCAGATTACCCGTTGCCGCAAGCATGTCACCAATTCGGTCGTAGCTGTTTCCAAGGTCTCGACGAGTATCCGCATCTGCGGTTACAAACTTTTCGCGAATCGCCAGCGCCTTGTTATAGCTTTCCAGAGCCCCGACCGCATCACCCGTGGTGCGCAGCGCGTCGCCAATCCGGTCATAGTTCGTAGCCAGGCTGCGATGGACCTCTACGTTCAGGGGGGCAGACAGCGCCAGCGCCTGGTGAATCTCCAGCGCCTTGCGGTAACTTTCGAGTGCCCCGGTTTTGTTGCCGAGGTTGGCAAAACCAGGTCTTCCCAGAACATCGCCGACTTTTTGATAAGCCGTCGCCAATTCCCGTTGTAACGACGAGTCGTCGCCTGCTTCGCTGGCCAGGCTGTCTAGGTATTGCTGGGCGCGTTTTACCAGCAACTCGCGGGCGGGCGTCGAGCCCGGAAGATTCTCGATGGCATCGTGTAACTCGAACAGGTAGGAATTGGCCAGCTCACGAACATCGTTGAACCGCCCTTCGGCCTTCGCCCGCTCGGCACGGGCTTTGCGCGCTTCCATCTGAGTTACTACTGTCGCGCCGATGAGTGTGGCTGCTACGATCAGCGCCGCAGCCACACCTACCTTTTGTCGCTTGATGAATTTGGCGCTACGGTATGCAAACGTGTTCTTGCGAGCGATGCAAGGCAACCCATCCAGATGTCTGCGTAGGTCTTCGGAAAACTGTTCGACCGAAGCATAACGCCGCGTCGCCTCTTTGCGCATAGCCATTAAAATGATGTTGTCTAAATCACCTTGTAAGCGGCGACGCAATTTTTCCGACTGACCCTCGCGCGTTTCGCTGACACTTTTAGGCGAGACGATTTCCAGCGTTTCGGCGCCGATATACGAGGAGGTTTCGCTACGTTTGACGGCGGTGCTGGGTCGTTCGGGTTCTTGTTCGCAAATGACCCAGGCAAAATCGCTCAGAACACGGCTCTTGATAATGTACGGGCGATGACCGGTCAGCAATTCATAGAGCAGAACACCTAAGCTGTAGACATCGCTTGATGTCGTGAGCCCTTCGCCGCGCACTTGTTCGGGGCTGGCATATTCGGGAGTCATCGGACCCATCGCGCCAACCGTCAGGTCAAGTGTTTGGTCCGTGAGTTCGGGGTTGAGCAACTTGGCGATGCCGAAATCCAACAAGTGCGGCGTGCCATCGGCAGATACAAGAATGTTGCCGGGCTTGAGGTCTCTGTGAATAATAAGATTTTGATGCGCGTAATGAACCGCCGAACAGATGGTGCGAAAGAGCTTTACGCGTTCGACTGTTGAAAGCTTGTGGTGATCGCAATATTGGTGAATCGGCAGGCCTTCGATGTAATCCATCACCAGATAGGGATGGCCT
The DNA here is from genome assembly GCA_031389065.1 of Acidobacteriota bacterium. Lineage (GTDB taxonomy): Bacteria > Acidobacteriota > Blastocatellia > UBA7656 > UBA7656 > JACQDB01. Next base: position 2,069 of record JANMSG010001080.1, read on the forward strand.
TCCGGCGTTGTGCCGCCGTCTAAAAGTTTCGCGATGTTGGGATGATCCAGGCTGGCAAGTATTTGCCGCTCGCTTAAAAATCTCCGGCGGATATAATCGGAATCGAGTCCGCCTTTGATGAGCTTAATGGCGACACGTTTCTTGTACTGGTCATCGGCGCGAACGGCTAGATAAACTGCCCCCATCCCTCCATGACCGATTTCATGCACGAGTTTATAGGGGCCTATTTGCCTGCCCGCTATTGATTCAGGAGGTTCTTTGGCAAGGTCTGCCACAACATCAGCCTGACGATTTAAAGTTTGGCATAGATCACGTTTCAGATCTTGCAGATCATCAGTATCTAACTCTTCAGAAGAAAGTGTTAAAGTTGGGTCCAAAGGCTCTCCTTACATTATTTGAGTTAAATTGGTTACTGAGTTGCTTACTACTCATTACAAAAGACCCTGATAGGCACAAGATTAGTTATAATGCTGCGTCCAGTCAACTACGAATCTGCTCACGCTGTACATTTCACAAAGAATATCTCTCCTGTCGGAATCAATGGTCATATCGCTTTGAATTGATTGCCGTTTCCCTAAGTACAGGACAAAAGTTGGATGACTTGATAAAAGGCAATCCTTTGGAAACCATCCGAAAGATTGCATAAAATGCGTCGCAAATGATTAAACCCGTAGCGAAAAATACTCTTCGCCAATCGCCCAGGCTTTTTGGTCTTGAGCGCCTTCTGTTAGTAATCAACTCTCGACTGCGCAGTTTCTTAGCTACCGATGAACGATAAATTCTGATTCATCATTCATCACTTAGCGTTCATGGTTCAAAGTCTCAGTGATGATGAGGCGGTAGACCTGTCGTGCGTGTTCGTAAGCCTTTTCTGCTTCCGGACGCTCTCTTGCAGAAATCTTCGCGACTTTCTGGCTCCAACATTGATCCACGGCTCTCAGCATCCACTCGGCGCTTTTGCGCGAAGCCCGTACCGGATTGCCGCCGACCGTAATGAAGATCGGGTTGGTGTGAGAGGAGGGCAAGATTCTAAGCGCCACCCAACTGCTGCGCTCAATCGGTACGTCGAAATTTACTTCGCGCAGAGCGCCGTCGGCGAGGATGTTTTTTCTGGCGACCGGCTGCCCATTGACGATCACTTCTACAGGCACTTCTCGCGTATTGCCGATGCGGGCGCGCTCGATGTGCCAATAGGGCTGCTGATCGTAGCGCCGCTCGCGTATGTTGTCATCCGTCTGCTCGTCGAGTCGCGCCGCCACTTTCGCCGTGACGCGTACAGTCTCTGAGCTTTTGAGTTTTACCTCACTACCGCTCGCGCCGACAAGCAACCGGTTGACTTGAAAATCCATCAGATGGCTCTTGCCATCCGACACGTAAGAGCGCCCGTCGCGCAGGCCTTCAACCCAGGCCTCATAATTGAGCTTGCCGCCGAGCTTGACGTAGCTGCGCCCCAGACCGACTCGCTCGCCATAAATGCAAGGGAAATCTGTCTCCCCACTGATGCGCGTGCGAAAGCCGCAGTTGAGGGCGTGGTACCAGATGTTCAGCTCCCAGACGGAAGGCGTGTCTATAGTTGAGATGAAATCTACCGCGCCGTGCGCCACATCAACGACATACTCGTTGGCTCCGATTCCGTCAAACCTCGGCATCTCGTAGTTGGGCAACTCATCAGAATTCACCTCCAGGCCAAAGCCTGAATGAGTGAAGCCGACAATAGCGCCCTGAGCTTTCGCCCACTTGAGAATTGGCAGATCCCAGGTTGGCCAATCCTCTATCTCCTTGGTGCCGGGGTAGTCTTGCTCTTTCAGGCGCAGAAGCACCAGGTGACCGCTGTGACTGGATGGGAAGCCTGATACTTCAACGTCATAGCGCATCAGATGATCAGGGGTTGAAAGCTTGTTGTCTCTTCCTTCAAAAAACTGCTTCTGAAAGTAGTAGCAAGGTCCCCAGGTCAGGACAGAGCCTACGCTGAGCGCTTCGCCTACGATGTGACGCATCATATCGTGCGGCAAGACGCCTTGCGTCGGAGCTTCATAATGCGAGCAACCTGCCGCGTGAATGTGATGATCGCCTGAATACCATCCTAACCTGGCTGCATCAATCCATCGTTCGAGGCGGAAAGTAAAGACTTGCGGGCGGCCTGCCACAACCTGGAGCGTTTGCTGTTTGACGAGGTATTCCGGACCGCGTGAAGACTCGACTCTATAGTTGCCTGCGGCGAGCCTTATCTTTTCGCCATCTGCGCGATAGATCTGCGGGTGAAAAGCGAAGTCCGGAGCCAGCCGTTTTGCCTTTGCAGGATAAATGTGTCCCTGATCATCGCGGAAGATGAAGGAGCCGATGGTCGGCCTGCCGTTTTCGTCCAGGACTCGCAGGGTAACCTCTGTTGAAGGGAGGCAGGAGAAGAGTATGGCGACATCGTTGCGATAGCCTATGTCTTGCGTTCCCTGTCCCACATTGAAGCCGATCTTTGCTTCGCGCTTGCCGGTGTCGCGGCTGTAGAGCTGTATGATGCGGTATTCCAGCTCAAGCCCTGAAAGCTCCGGCTTGAGCGGAGGTTTATTGAACATGCTGAGATCAAGCCAACGGTTGGCAATGTCGCTCTGCGTTATGGTCTGTGTGGGGATGGGATCGAGGCTGAAGCCTCCTTCGAGATTCGAGTTTTTGCCGCGGGCATAAACAGGGAGAGCGTTGGGGCTTTCGGCTTTCAGTTGGGCGGTCACTCCCGCTTCGTTGTGAACTTTGACGAGAAAGGTTCGCCAACCCTGTTCAACAAGCACTGCTTTGGCCAGACCTTGTGTTACCTTGACGCGACTCTCAGGGTTGATTTTCACCTCAATGAGGCAATATTTATCCAGCACATCTTGGATTTTGCTGATTGCCTGTTCTGCATTCGTATCATTGATCGCTTTCTCTAACCCCTGTTTATCAGCGGGGCTGATAGAGGCGCCGAGAAAATCCATCGCTTCGACCACTCGTTTGGCTTGCGCTGCCAGAGGTTGTAACTCCACTTTGTCAACCTTTTCTATTACTTGCGAAATGGCTGAAGCAAGCGATAGGAGTTGTAGCAGCGAAATGATAAAAATAGTGCCAGATAAAACCCGCCCCCGATAGATAAAGCCACAAAGCTTACCAGAATTTTTTCTCTTTTCAGGCTTTTTCACGTCTTGTACTCCTTTCCGTGAGATGAATATTTTAACAGTTTCCTCTTGTTTTTTGGCAATTGCGCAGTGGCTTGCTCAACAAGCAGCCATTTGACAGCGCATTTCAATGCGTGAGATTTTATCATTGCCTGCTGTGATACCTCGTAGTGTAAAGAGGCAAATTCAATGTTTACTTGCCGATGCCTGAGAGGAGAATATATGGACCCAATCAAAGACAGTGATCAAGCGAAAGCGGGAAACGGAAACGGTTTTCCAAAGAACTCTGTCAGTGAGCAACCGATCCGATTTGCCGGTTCTACTCTTGGCTCGTATCGTCACATCTGTGCTTTTTTTAACAGCCCTGATGAAGAGTACCGTGTGCTGCTTCCTTTCATCAAGGAGGGCTTCGAGCGTGGCGAGAAAGCCTTCCATATCGTTGACCCAAAACTGCGGGCTGAACACATCAAACGGTTACAGTCCGTGGGCATTGAGGTTGTTGCGGCGGAAAAATGTGGTCAGTTTGAACTGCTGAACTGGGAAGATGCCTATCTGCGCGAAGGCCACTTCGATCAGAACAAAATGCTTGCCTTAATCGAGGAAGTGCTCGATCAAGGCAAGCAACAGGGGTTTGCGTTAACTCGTCTGGTCGCTCACATGGAGTGGGCGCTGGAAGACCGACCAGGCGTTAATGATCTGGTAGAGTATGAGACGAGACTCAACTATATTCTTCCTCGCTATCAAGACCCGGTTATCTGAACCTACGATCTCGCCAAGTTTGGCGGGCAGGTCGTCATTGACATTATGCGGACACATCCAATGATCATTGTGGGCGGCATTCTTCAAGAAAATCCGTTTTTCGTTCCACCCAATGAGTTCCTGCGGGAATTGCGCGCCCGCCAAGCGTTGCACAGTCTCACGGAAATTGAGCCGAAATAAATATGGAGGGAAAGACAACAGACAGCACAAGAGAGGGAGTTGACGAGGTTCGACAACTTCGTGGCTGCATCAATGACCTGGTAAGTTTGCTGGCGCTGCCGGCGATGTGGAGTGAGCGCAAGCCAGCGCAAATTATTGAAACTCTACTCGACGCGCTGATCGGCATATTACGCCTGGATTTTATCTATGTGCGGTTCGACGGTGAGGTAACCCCACAACCCATCGAAGTGGTGCGCCTTGCGCAATACCAGCCTGCTATTGAGCCGCAGGAAGTTGGCCGGGCACTCGCCTCCTGGCTGACCTCTGATTTTTTCGCCCTACCTCTCACGGTGCCCAATCCGATCGGAGGAGGAAAGGTAAATCTCGCTCGCTTCTCGCTCGGCCTTCAGGATGAGGCGGGACTGGTAATGGCCGGCTCCGTGCGGACAGACTTTCCGACTGAGACAGAAACCCTTCTCCTGAGGGTCGCAGCAAATCAAGCGACAATCGCGCTCAAAGGCGCGCAAGTCGCAATCCAGCGCCAGCAGGCAAAGATCAGCTTGCGCGAGCAAACCGAAGTGGTCGAGACGATCAACCGCATCGGCCAAACTCTGTCGGCAGAACTTGACCAGCAAAAACTGGTGCAGGCTCTGACCGATGCGGCGACGGAACTGACGGGCGCAAAGTTCGGTTCTTTCTTCTACAACATCACGGATGAGCGCGGAGAATCTTATATGCTCTACTCCCTGTCGGGGGTTCCCCGCGAAGCTTTTGCCCATTTCCCAATGCCGCGCAACACCGATATTTTTGGCCCGACATTTCGCGGCGAGGGCGTTACACGCCTTGCTGATGTGAAGCAGGATTCCCGTTATGGCAAAAACTCTCCCTATTACGGAATGCCCGCAGGTCATTTACCTGTGACGAGTTATCTAGCCGTTCCGGTTATCTCGCGTTCGGGTGAGGTGCTGGGCGGACTTTTCTTCGGCCACCCCGAAGCTGGTGTTTTCACCGAGCGCCACGAACGCATCATTGTGGGACTTGCCGGGCAAGCGGCAATCGCTATGGATAACGCACGCCTTTTTACTCTGGCGCAGCGCGAGCGAACTGAGGCGCAAGCGGCGCAAAAACAGGTCGCAAATATTCTCGCAAGCATCACCGATAGCTTTATCGCCTTCGACAAAGACTGGCGTTTCACTTATTTGAATGGTGAAGCAGAAAAACTTTTGCTGCCCCTGCAAATACCCGGCTCGGAGGTGCTGGGCAAGAATCTTTGGGACACCTTTCCAGATTTGGTCGGCTCTGTGGTTTATGAGCAATTCCAACACGCGATCACCGCACAGGTGTCGGTCGAATGTGAACTGTTTTATCCGCCGCTCAATAGCTGGCTCAGCATACGCGCTTACCCGTCCAATGAGGGCCTTGCGGTTTATACACAGGACATCAGAGCACGCAAGCAGGCTGAGCAAGCGAGGGCGCATCTGGCGGCGATCGTCGAATCGTCCGACGATGCCATTATCAGCAAGAATCTGCAGGGTATCATAAGGAGTTGGAACAAAGGCGCCGAAAATCTATTCGGTTACACGGCGACGGAAGCCGTTGGCCAGCCGGTTACAATGCTGATTCCTTTGCAAAACCTTGATGAAGAACCGCGGATTCTCGAAAAGATCAGAAGCGGCGAATCCATTAAGCATTATGAAACCGTGCGGCGGCGCAAAGGCGGAGAACTCCTTAACATCTCGCTCACTGTTTCGCCGATTCGGGACGAAGCCGGAACCATCATCGGGGCGTCGAAAATCGCTCGCGACATCACAGGGCAGAAGCGGGCGCAAGAGGCTTTGCGCGTGAGTGAGGAGCGTTACCGCTCACTTACGAGTATTTTAACTTCCGTTGTCTGGACAACCAGCGCCGAAGGAACCTTTGTCGTTCCTCAGCCGGAGTGGGAGGCTTTCACCGGACAGGGGTGGGAACAACATCAGGGCAAGGGCTGGGCAAATGCGATACATCCAGATGACCGCGAACGTGTGCAAGCTCTGTGGCAGGCTGCCGTAGAGAGCCGCTCGACATATGAATCAGAAGGCCGAATTTGGCGCGCATCAAGCAACAAATACCATTATTTCGTAGCTCGCGGCGTACCGCTCTTGAGTGCTGATGGCTCCATCCGGGAGTGGATTGGTAACGTCCTCGATGTTCACGAGCAGAAAGAAGCGGAAGCAGAGCGTGAGAAGCTACTTGCCGCTGAGCGCGTAGCCCGCGAGATGGCTGATGCCGCGTCGCGCGCCAAAGATGAGTTTCTGGCAACCGTGTCACACGAGCTAAGATCACCGCTCAATGCGGTGCTGGGTTGGGCCAGGCTCCTTTCCGGCGGAAACCTCGATGATGAGACCGCCGTGCGCGGTTTAAAAGCCATTG
>JANMSG010001088.1:0-2970 GCA_031389065.1 Acidobacteriota bacterium
AGAAGACAATTGATTCCGCTAGAGAGTGGATTGCCAGTCATCAGGATAAGGAAGATGAAGCGGATCTTGAAGCGAATGGCGACGATTTGCCAATCACCAACGACAAAAAGAGAAATGATTACTTGGAGCAGGTCGCGCGCAATACAGCAAAGATGCTTGATGCTATTCGCTTGCTTTTTCTCTTTCTTGGCTTCGAGAAAGGTCACAGTAGACTCTTGAATGCTTTACTCAGAAAAGGGCGCGACAATCTCCGTCCGTTTGTTGCCAAACAGGAATGGCTCGTTGAGCAATACATCTCCAACGGTGAGAAAGCCTCTAGCGAAAAAACGATAAGCAGAGACATTCATAAGCTCTTGATTGAGCAAGATAGCTTGGGCGTGGAGATCATCAAATACTGGCCGGGTTATCGAAACTATTCAACCGGCGAATCCTCAGCCTCGAAGTTTCAAAATCTCTTTGTGCGACATGGGCTTGAAGCCATCAATGAAGCCATCAATACGAGTGGCGATTTTGAATACTCGTGGCAATCCCTACAAGCTGCCTGTCAGAATGTTGCTGCCCGTATTCCGCGAAAAGATACGAAGCCGAATGAATCCGAAACCGATAATGAACCATCCATCAATACCAACAAAGAAAAGCAGAAGGCAATCAGGCAGACCCAGAAGTATCTGGGTATTCTGCTGGCGCAGGGGAAAGGGGTCGAAGTAGTCGAAGGGGAGGCTCAGGAAATCTTTTTTGAGGCATTGGGACGGGCTCTCAATAAGACGCAAAATGCCAAAAATCCACAGTTTGTAGAGCCGGACATTTTGTCCCCCTATAGCAACTCTCGCGCCACTGAACAAGACAACTCTGGAATGGAGGTCATTTCAATCCAATGAAAGCAATCCATCTCCTCCACAGTTTTCAAGAAATCGGTGTGAGATTCGAGGCTGAAGGCGAAGGTTTCCGTGTCGTCGCGCCTCCGGGCATTGTGACATTGGAAATGCGCCAGTTGCTCAAAGATCACAAAAACGAGATTGTTGGTTTATTGAAGCAAACCAATGGCGAAGACTCCGAAATCATCTGGCGAATTGAGGCTATGCGGCTTCAGATGCCGGAAGTAGGCAATCCCCTCCCTACTCTGTTTGCCCGTCAAGACATCAGTCCAAAACTTGGCGAATGCTTTAGTTGTGGGGAAACACTTAAAGAGATTGAGACGGGGTATTGCTGTGGGCTTTGCAGTCGTGCCAAGCGCATTTTATTGGAGGTGGCATGATGAATGGACCACCCCTTGAAGACCGTGTGAGGTTGTTGGAAGTGGAGATTACGGAAATGCGGAATGAGGTATCACGCCTCGCTCGTCGCCAAAGCTTCCCGCAATACCTCAGTGTTGAGGAAGTTGCCGAAATGCTGAACCTATCCCCGCGCACAATTCATGATTGGGTGAGCGCCCGCCGGATTCCCTTTCATAAGGCGGGTGGTGCAACCCGTTTTCTATTAAGCGAGATTATTGAGTGGACTGCTGGGCGTAGAAGTGACAAAAGCCGGTTGCAGGTTGTAAGATAGCCGCGCCTTCTGGCGGCTGCAACCTTCACACTGGAGGGAAAATGTCAGAAGAAAGAAAGAAACCGAAGAAGTATAAAAAGCGAAAGAAAAGCGGCGATGTCATTCAACACGACAACGGACGCTTTGGTTATGATTTCCAGATTCGCGGTCAACGCTATCGCGCTTCCCTTCCCGAAGCCACCAATCAGGCACAGGCGAAGCGCGCGGTAATTGCGATCAAGAATCAAATCTACGAGGGCAAATTCGGTGATGGCATCAAGACCCCGTTTGCCGAGTTTGTCAAAGAGGTATTTGAGCCTGTAGCGAAGCTCAAGCGGAGTTACCATACTTTTGAGAAACACAACATCAAGTCTTTGTTAGTCTTTTTCAAAGATTATGCTCTTTCAGAAATCAGACCATTGCTTGTAGAAAAATTCAAGCGCGATAGATTGAATACGCCGGTGATTGGTAAAAAGCCTCGCAAGCCTGCAAGCGTTAACCGGCTCCTGGCAACCCTCTCAGGTATTTTATCTATGGCGTGCAACAACGGGCTGCTGATTCGTAATCCTTGCAGCAAAGTTAAGAGGTTGAGAGAAGACAATGCACGGACCCGTTACCTGAGTATCGAAGAAGAGGAGACCTTGACGGAGGGTTTGAAAGGCCCCTATATAAGACTAAAACCAATGGTAGTAATCGCCCTAAATAGTGGAATGCGCCTGAGCGAAATCGTAAATCTCAGCTGGCACCAAGTAGAGTGGGAGCGCAACCGAATCAATGTCATCAACACAAAGAACTCGGTTGACCGTACGATCCCATTAACCCAGATTGTCAAAGATTTATTCATCAAACTCTGGCGCGATTCCGACAAAACAAACGAAAGGGTGTTTCCAACTCAGAAAGCAAGTGCAATCAGTCTCTCTTTCCGGCTGTTGATTAGAAAACTGAAACTGGTTGACTTTCACTTTCACGATCTCCGGCACACCTTTGCAACCAGATTGGCAGAGTCAGGCGTTGACGCCTTTACAATTGCTGCCCTCCTCGGTCACAAGACATTAGCGATGACTCAACGTTACACGCATCCGTCTGATGACCACAAGAGGAAAGCAGTCGAGGTTTTGAGCAAATACGAGCAACTTTGTCAAAAAAATGTCACAATCGAATTTCAGGGTAGGATGAACAGGGTTATATAGTGTTGGCAGATATACACTTGCAGTGAGGAAGTATGAAAGCAAAGCATCATTTTTGGTCATCGCTGGCAGTAGGGGGTATCTTGTACCTATCAACGAAATCCTTCGCAGCGTTTACAGGAACGATACTTGGTGGTTTTTTCATTGACGCAGACCACCTCGTAGATCAGATATGGTCTATTTACAATGGCGCGCCGCACACAAAAAAATCGTCAGCCCTTGCAGCACAACAGAAAGGTTTACGTGGCTGGACAGCTCG
>JANMSG010000092.1:0-2936 GCA_031389065.1 Acidobacteriota bacterium
CCGCTCCCGGTTCTGACAAAGCCTGCTTCTTGGTGTGCCGCTCATCTAGAACCGCCAGCGCTTTATGCATACTCCACGCTTGGTTATCTGGAGAGAATCGCTATGCCCCAGGGGCGATCTCCGACTTTGATTTTAGCGGTCACTTGCAACGTCGTGGTATCTATGACCGAAACATCGTTTGATTGCCCGTTTGCGGTGTAGAGCGTTTTGCCGTCCGGTGTGATGGCAATGCCCCAGGGACGCGTGCCTACTTCGACCGAGCCGATGACTTGCTCTGATACAGTGTCAATGGCGAAGACCTTGCCGAAGCGTCCCGTGGTGACATAAATCTTTTTTCCATCGGGAGCGACCGCAATGCCCATAGGTTTTACCCCTTCGCCTTCGAGACGAATCGTGCGTAACAAGACGTGCTTGACGGGGTCAACAACCGCCACCGCGCTATCGTTTTCAAGCGACACATAAGCGCGCGAACCATCCGGCAAAAATGCGACAACACGCGGGCGGCGTCCAACCTTAAAGCTGGTCAAGAGCGTATTGCCGCCGGTTTCTATGACGCTCACCTCTCCATTATTTTCTGAAGTGATATAGACGAATTTGCCATCCGGGCTGAGGGTAACGCCTTCGGGTTCTTCGCCGACCGGCAATGATTTGAGCATCGCGCCGCTGGCGATTTCCACAATGCTTGCTAAGCCTACATCTTCATTGGCGACATAGATTTTGCTGCCGTCACGGCTTATGGCAAACTCTTCGGGGTCTGAACCGCCGGCTAATAGTTTCAGAAATGCGTTGCGCTCTATATCCACGATGCCTATGCCATCAGCCGTTTTATCGGCGGGTGGCAGCGTAGATTCGTCAACGCCGGGAGGGGCAAAAGGCGAGCCGCTCAAAGCAACAAGAAGATGCTTACGGTCCGGAGTGATATGAATGCCTCGCGGGCGTTTCCCGAGCGGCACCGTAGCGATCACTTTGTTATTGGCAGCATCAATTACGCTCAAATCGCCGGAGGCTTCATTGGTCACATAGACCAGCATGGAAGCTTCTGGTTGGTGAGGTGGAGCAGAGCCTTTGCTGCAAGATACAGTAACCAAGGCGCAAAAAAACATAATCAGTAAACACAAAATTTTTTTCATAAGAGTTTCTCAATCATTCGCTTGGAAAAAGTTCATTAATGATGGTTATATATCTATCTGCAAGAGCTGCAACCTCCTTGTGAGCCATATCCAGAATCATTTTCATTTGCTCATTATTATCTTCAAGTGGCACATAGTTTTTGCTGTCCATATATTCTTTTATTCGGCTGATAGCCGTTGTGTTATCTTCCAAGAATTCTCTAAAGTCTTTGCCTCCCTTGCTCTCATTGCAAGGCTTACAACTCGGTACAAGGTTTCCGAGTTTATGTTCTCCAAGTTTTTCCTTGTTGATGGGCATCGCGTGCTCAATTTGCAATTTTGTTTCAGCACCACAATAGGCGCACTTGTGCGAGAAATAGTCCTTTGTGGAATTCCAATCTTGCTTATTAAAGGACTCACCCCTAGGCTGCTGAGAATATTTCTAATGAATAGATTCTGTGCATTTCCGATGGGGTTCCCTTTGTAGCGACTATTTGACCGACTTGAAGGTGGTTGCGCCTGTTGTTTCTTGCTGGCTTGGTCTTCATTTCTTTCGTACTCAATCGAATCAATTTTTGGCGCGATTCCTTTTGACTCGAGATACTTTATAAATAACGGTATGCTTGCGTCATACCATTGACTTGTAACACGGACTCGCTTGCCTCTGACCAAATAGATTTCCCTCCAGTATCTTATTAACTGCGACTGTTCAATATTTTCAAGTTCGATGCAAAACGAAAAATTTACTCCGAACGTCTTTTTGGAGTATTGCGGATCAAGCAGAAAATGTATTTCGTCATGCTCCACATTATCGCAGTGAAAAAAAATCTCTTTGATGTGTTGTTTAACCAGCTTACCGATTTTCATTTTGACCTTATTGCAGACAGAGTTGCCGAACAAAAATTAGACCTTTTGCAAAAGTAAATCCAGCGCTGAAGGCGCGAGATTCAATAGCCTGGCGCATCGCGCCAGGAACACAGCCGCCACCACAAACAAGCTCTGAAAGAGCGCAATAAAGTTATTTCGCCCTTGCAGGGCTTGAAGGTCTGACATTCTCCTATTCCCAGCGCGATGCACTGGGCTATTGAATGGCGCTCTTTCAGAGCTTCTTGCGGACTTTTGCAAGAGGTTTATTATATCCAGAGGCTGATTTCAGACGACACACTTTCACTTACCATCTACCGAAAATGCCAGCAGGAGATTCCCTGGCTGCCCGATGATTCGTCCATACCCGGAATTGGTATAGAGTATGCCGTTGGCGACGGTCGGTCCTGCGCCATCGAGAGTGCCGCCTTTCTTCTGCCCGCCATTGACTGTGTTGATCGGTTGCGCCGTGTCCACATCCCAGATGATCGCGCCGTCTTTGGTCGAGTAACCGCGCAGGTGACCATCTGAGGTGCCGGAAAAGACGACGCCGGGAATGACTGTCGCCGCCGCCGATTGCGAGTTCAGGCAGCGCGTCGTTCCCCAACTGCAAGGCACTTTCGGCGCTGGCACCGTCCAGATTTGCTCTCCTGTAGCAATCTTAAGCGCCGTGATGCCGGGCTTGCGCGCCGCGCCGGTAACATCCGCCATAGGGACATAGACATTCTCTGTGTCGGCGGCAAATCCCCACTCGATGCCGCCGAGCGCGCCGCCATTACCAATCTTCATTTGCCATAATACCTTGCCGCCGTTGTCCGGATCGAACGCCCACATCACGCCGGATTTCTGGCCGCCGAGCAGAATCTGTTTGCCATTTGGCAGCGTGCGTAAGACCGGCGAAGAGCCAAAGTCGTGATCAGGACCTCCCTTCTCAGGGCAGTTGCCTGTGCCTGCCTGTCTGCA
>JANMSG010000118.1:0-8406 GCA_031389065.1 Acidobacteriota bacterium
TGCGGTGATAGATGTCGCGAATCCCGATATGAAGTTGCGTCCGGGAATGACCACCAACATCACGATAGCTGTGGCGCGCCGCGACAATGTGTTAACGATTCCGAATTCAGCGTTACGCTTCAAACCGAATCTTTCAGAAAAGGAGCAGCAGGAATTGACCGCTAAGATGGACGAACGACGCCTGCAACGTGAAGCAGAACGCGGTCAAGAGGGGCAAAAACCCGCACCACAAAACGACCAGGCGCAACCGCAGACGCCACAAGCCGAGCAGCAAAAACCGGGCGAGCAAGGGCAAACTCCTCCATCCGGTCGAAGACCTCAAGGACAGACTTCTCAATCAGGGCAACCAGCTCAAGGCGGCGGGCAAGGTCAAGCTTCTGCTGGCGGCGACAACAGGCAGCGAAGACAGGGGCAAATGATCTGGGTGTTGGTCGGTGCCAAGACCATTGAGCCGCGCTACATTCGCACAGGGCTGACCAATGGGCGGGTGACCGAAATTGTTGGCGGCGATCTCCACGAAGGCGATACAATTGTAATCGGACAAAACGACGCGACTGGTAGCGCCAATCGCCAACCCGCTACTACGCCTTTCGGACAGCGACCTCCGGGCGGCGGCGGCGGTGGACGAGGCGGCAGATAGCCTAAGAGTCTTGAGTCCAGAGTCTGGAGTCAAAAGCTTTAATTAGTTTGAGTCCCATCAACAAAAATTGAAGTTCAAGTCGAAGCCGCAATCAACAGACTCCAGACTCCAGACTCTGGACTCAGACTTTTGCAAGGAGTAGAACAAGTTGCAAACTCAGGTGACAACGCAAATCCATAGAGCCGCCGATTCTCTGGCTACGTCTGCGCTCATCTCTCTCGACCACATCCACAAGATTTATAAGATGGGCGATATGGAGATACACGCCTTGCGTGGAGTCTCGCTACAGATCAATCGCGGTGAGTTTGTGGCGATTATGGGAACCAGCGGATCAGGCAAATCAACAACGATGAATATCATCGGATGCCTGGATAAACCCTCGCGCGGGCATTACTTCCTGGATGGCGAAGATGTGTCGAAGCTTTCACGTGATGAACTGGCAGACATTCGCAACCGCAAAATCGGCTTCGTCTTTCAAGGCTTCAACCTTCTGTCGCGCACCTCGGCGATGGAGAACGTAGAACTGCCGATGCTCTATCTGGGACTCAAGCCCGCAGAGCGCCTCAAGCGCGCCACCGAAGCTCTCGATATCGTTGGCCTCAGCGAGAGAATGCACAATATGCCCAATCAGCTTTCCGGTGGACAACAACAGCGCGTGGCAATCGCCCGCTCGCTGGTTAATCACCCGGCGATTATTCTGGCCGACAAGCCTACCGGAAACTTAGACAGTCGGACTTCGGTTGAGGTGATGGATGTTTTTCAACGGCTCAACGAAGAGCGCGGCATCACCATAGCTCTGGTGACCCACGAGCCGGATATCGCGCAATACGCCAAGCGCATGGTGATCTTCAAAGATGGTCGCATTAAAAAAGACGAGTTGATTACCGAGCAACGCTCTGCGCGAGAAGAGCTTGAGAGTTTGCCGCTGATACTAGACGACGAGGAGGACGACGAATGAATCTCTGGGGAACTTTTAAAATTGCGCTTCGCGCGCTCAGTCGCAACAAAATGCGCTCAAGTCTGACGATGCTTGGCATCATCATAGGCGTTGGCGCAGTCATCGCCATGGTAGGCATAGGGCAAGGCGCGTCGTCTTCGATTCAGGCTTCAATTGCCAACCTCGGCAATAATATGCTCAATGTCCAATCCGGCGCTATGAATCAGGGCGGCGTGCGCAGTTCCGGCTCCTCGAATACACTGATTCCTGAAGACGTAATTGCAATCGAGCAGGAATGCTCTGCGGTGAAAGTCGCTAGCCCCGTAGTCCGTGCTAACGGACAACTGGTGTATGGCAATCAGAATTGGTCAGCATCGGCTGGTATTCAAGGCACCAACGAAAAATTTCCTGAAATCAAGGCCTGGCCTATGTTACAGGGCGAATTCTTCACCGAAGGCGACGTGCGTAATTCGAATCGCGTCTGTGTCATCGGCAAGACCGTCGCCGATAACCTTTTCGCGGGCAGCGACCCGATTGGGCAGACCATGCGCATCCGCAACCTGCCGTTTCGCGTCGTCGGTGTCTTGAATGTCAAAGGGCAAACGAGTTGGGGGCAAGACCAGGATGATACGGTTGTCGTTCCGTACACGACGGCACAGAAAAAGATGTTATCCATTCAGCATATCCATTCGGCGATGGTTTCGGCAATCAGCCCGTCTGCAACTTTCACGGCTGAAAAACAGATTACCGAGTTGTTGCGCCAACGTCACAAAATCGCTGGCAATCAAGAGAACGATTTTACGGTTCGCAACCTCACGGACGTTGCCGATGCGGCTAATGCGTCAAGCGAGGTGATGACCAAGCTACTTGCGTCAATCGCAGGAGTCTCTTTGCTAGTCGGTGGCATCGGTATTATGAACATCATGCTGGTCTCTGTGACTGAGCGCACACGCGAAATCGGCATACGTATGGCGATTGGCGCGCGTAGTGGCGTCATCCGTCGCCAGTTCTTAATCGAATCCGTTACGCTTTCGGTGGTCGGCGGAATCCTAGGGGTTATCTTTGGCGTCGGGGCGTCAGTCATTATTTCAACGACAATCGGTTGGCCAACGCTTATTTCACCCATTTCTATATTCGCGTCGGTAATCTTCTCCGTCTTCGTTGGTGTGGGGTTTGGCTACTACCCGGCGCGCAAAGCCGCGGCGCTTGATCCGATTGACGCGCTCAGATACGAATAAAATAAAGGGATGCGTCCAAAAAATTGATAATCCTTGTACGGGCGACTCTCCGGTGGTCGCCCGTATTTATAAGTCTCCTGACATAAAGAATGGACGATGATAGCGCCGCTCAAACAAGACACTCTCCTAAGCATAGGAAAACCCCAGTAAAAACTTGCGTAAAAGCTAAAGATGTAACCAACAGACTTGACGCTTTCACCTGCCAGGCAGATTCTAAAATCGGTAGTGATAAAAAGTAATGCTGAGAAACTGCCGCGTAGCGGCAAGCTGACTTTAGCCAGGTGTTTCAACGCCTGGACCCCGATGCGAGATTTGCCCTGCGTCGCGTTAGCGACGGTTGAATTCAGCCGTCGCTAGCGCGACGCGGGATGTAACGAACTCGCCAACCGTGCGCTGAAGCACACGGCTAAAATCAAAGCGCCGCTACGCGGCGAAAAAACATCCGTATTACTTTTTTATCCTTACCCTAAAATCAATGAGCGACAAGATAAAAGATCTCATCAAAGCGATGGCGCAGGAAGAAAAACAGGCGCTCAACGCGGAATTTTTTGCTCCCTGTGTGCGCGGCGGAAGGCTTCGCGCCCGCGTCAAAAACCTTGTCTACACATTCAAGCCGCTGCCTGAAGACTTTGAAGGCTGGGGCATTTTTTTTCCCTTGAGCAATAAAGAGGCAGAACTGCTTGAAGAAGCGAGCCTCTATCAAGTTGCCGAGTATTTGAAATTGCTCAAGCCGCTGCGCGTCAGGCTCGCTCAACAACTCAGAGGACAAACCTGGCTCTCTTATCCGGCTAACGAATCGGACGCGCAACAGAGATTCGGCGCAGTGCGTCCCCTCATCATTCATCTCGTTTCAGAAGGCGCGCAGTTCGAGCAAGTCATCGCGCGAACCGATGGCAATGCGTTTTTCTTTGAAGATACTGATCGGCGCAGTGACCCTGTGATGGCACAAACAATGCGCGGCGAGTTGACCAACAACACGCCAGTTGAAGATTTGAGATTTGCAACCCTTACACCTGAAATGCGAACCGCTTTCCAGCTTGCCTTGCAGCCCTTCGTGCCGCCTACGAAGCGCAGAAACAAAGGGTATCAGGTAGAACTGCAACCGAAAAGCGACCAGGCGCGACTCCACGAAGCTTTGCAGATGGGCGGCGCTAGTCTCGAAGGCTTCATAGACAGAGGCGCTTACTGGACCGTCGAATGGACTTCCCGTAGCGGCGAGCGGCACACTTCAGCAATCGGCAAAGAGGATTTAACGGTCATCAGTTCAGGCATTTGCTTGAGCGGCATGGATAGAGATTTTGATTTACAGTCGTTAGTTGGAGTAATTGAAGGCGAATGGTGAAGGAGGGGTGAAGAGGTGAAGAGGTGAAGAGGTGATGGGGTGATAGAGCCTTCAATTTGACCTAAATCAATTGACTTTTCATTGCTTTTTTCTCTCACCTCTTGACTTCTTCAAAAGGTTATCTTGGGAGGGTGAACATCTTGAGCGGAGTTTTTCTCCCTCACCTCTTCACCTCTTCACCTCTTCACCCCTTCATAGTTTGGGGATTATGAGCAATACAACATTTTTCTATCACGAACTATTGCATCGCAACGCCGATGTAATGCGACGAATCACGGATTATACAGTGACCGTGTGCGGCGCCGGAGCCTTAGGCGCAAATATCGTTGAGTCGCTCGCCAGACAAGGCTTTGCCACAATCCGCGTCATTGACTGCGACCGAATAGAGGAACGCAATCTTTCGACGCAGCCTTATTACGCATCCGATGTTGGGGCGTTTAAGGCAAAGATTCTTGCCAATGCTTTGTACCGCGCTCTGGGGGTAAAACTGGATGTGCGAACCGATGAATTGACGACTACGAACGCGGCGAAATTATTGAAAGAGTGCGCGCTGGTCGTTGACGCTTTTGACAACAGTGTGTCGCGTCAAGCGGTAAAAGATTATTGCGCAAGCGCACAGGTCGAAGGCCTTCACGCGGGGCTTGCAAGCGCTTACGCAGAGGTGATCTGGAATGAAAACTATCGTGTCCCTTCTGCGACACAAGATGATATTTGCGATTATCCGCTTGCCAGAAATCTTGTCATGTTGACGGTAGCTGTGACTTGCGAATCAATCGTCAAATTTATTACAAACGGTGAAAAACAAAGCTTCACCATCACCTTCGATGATTTCGCGGTGAAGCCTCTTGCATTTTGAAAATTGATTCGCTCGACGAGTCAAGCGTTGCGGTAAACTTCACCTATTGCGAGCCTCTGTTTTTAGAGGCTCGCAACCCGCTTCTCTAAATCTTTGGTTATGAAATCCGCGCCTTCACTCTGTTCGTAGCGCACAGATTCGCCGAACTTCACCTGTATCTGAAAGGGACGGGCGAAGTATCGTCTATGTTGTTTCAATTCAAACAAACCTTCAATCTTCACGGGCACGACGGTGACGTTCAAACCTTGGGTCAACATTCCTATGCCCCGCCTGAAAGGCTTCATACGACCATCCTCTGTGCGTTGCCCTTCGGGGAAGACCAGAAGGTTATAGCCGCGATCAACCAACTTGCCCGCAAAGTCGAAACTGCGTCGAAAGCCCCCTGCTTGCGGTAACGGGAAGGCATTGAAAAAGCAGACAACCAGGGCGTATTGAATACGCCCTGTCATTCGTTTATCCCATCGCGTGTTGGCAGGAGGGTAACGCCAGTCGCGCAATTTTTCGCCTAACATGGCAATCGCCAGCCGTCGTTTGAAGCGTCCGGGCAAGGCTGACATGATCAAAGCCGCGTCAAGCTGGGCGATGTGATTCGACACAAAGAGCGTCGGTGTTTGCGCGCTTTGCAAATGCTCTTTGCCCTGCACTTTGACCCAACCCAGCAATCGCGTCACCGGCAAAATCAAAAAATAGAGCGCCGCAAACCGAATCCACGTCGCAGGAAAACGATAAGCCCAGGCAGCGAAAGGATACGGTCTGGACGGCGATGGCTGCTGGCTCTGATAAATCATCTTTTCGATGTCGCCAACCGTTGTCGCTGCGGTAAAAGCCGCTTCATCAAGTTCAACCTGATAACGGTCTTCAAGTGCGCTTAATAATTCGACGCGACCAAGCGAATCAAGTTTCAAATCCGTCGTCAGATTTGCTGAAGCATTGAGTTGCGCGACTGCTTCGCCGCTGATGCGAGCTACAGTTTCGGCAAGCGCGTCTGTTGTGACTTGCGCTTGCGGCGCGCCAGAAAGATAGGCATGCAAAGCTTCTGCGACATCGCGTTTGCGAATCTTTTTCGTCGTTGTGGTTCGCGGAAAATCGCTTTGCGGCCAGACGAACCAACGACGAATCTGTTGATAGTCGCTCAACTTTTGGTTGGCACGTTTGATGATTGCTTCGGCACTCCCTGGCTCGCCTTCCAACAACAACACAGCGACAGGTTCGGGACCACGCGCGCCTTGAGCGCCGATCACGGCGCTGTCGCGTACCTGAGGTTGGCGATTCAACTCGGCTTCGATATCTTCGGGATAAATATTCAAACCTGCGGCGGTGACGATTACATCTTTCTTGCGTCCTTTGAAAAAGAGCGTCCCTGCCGCGTCCATCGCGCCCAGATCGCCGGTTCGCAACCAGCCTTCGTCACCTGTCAACGATGACCCGACCTGGTTCCAGTAGCGTTGCGAAACATTGCTGCCACGCACAAGGATTTCGCCGCTCTCATCGAGTTTGATTTCCTGACTCGCAAACGCCTTGCCTATCGAACCGCGCGTGGTTTTGAAAGGATTGTTAAAGCTGACCAACGCAGCCGTTTCGGTCATCCCGTAACCCTGAACAATCAAGTAGCCCAGCCTGTGCCAATAATTTTCTCTCTCTTCATCAAGCGTCGCGCCGCCGGCAACAAATGCCCAGAATTTCCAGCCGAACTGGCGATGCACTTCGCGAAAATACCACCAGCGTTTCAGGAAATGTTTGCCTTTGGCTTTCGCAAATCGCTTTTGAAATTTCGTTGACGCGCCGCGCGATTGCATTTCTCTATCCAGCTTTTCGCGAAGGGATTCGAGCAAGCGCGGCACTGTGACAATCACAGATATACGCTCTCTTTTAACCGTTTCGATAATCTCCGAAGGATTCAACGAATCTTGAAAAAAGACTTCGCCGGTCAGAAGTTGCGGCACGAACAATCCCATGAATTGACCAAAGACATGACCAAGTGGTAAGAGATTTAAAAAACCCATAGGGTGAATGAGCCACTCCCACTTGAGATATTTTTGCATCCCGCGTTCAAGCGGATTGAGATTCGCAAGCAGATTTTTGTGGGTCAGACAAACGCCTTTCGGGTCGGCCGTGGTGCCTGAGGTGTAGATGATTTCGACCGTGTCGTCTTCAGAAATGTCTATGGAATTGTACGGAGTACTTAAATTACGGGCGACGATTGCAGAGAGTTCTTCGATTTTCAGGCGGGCAATATCTATCTTGAAATTGCCGCCAATCTCTTTGCTGTGAAGCAGTAGCTTAGGCTCTGTCTGTTGTTGAACGCTGGCAACGAAATCAAAAGAGCTGTTTACATCGAGTGGCACGACGATCACGCCGCGCAGCAAACAGCCGAAAAACGAGGCAATCCATTCAGGACTGTTTTTTGCCCACAGCAAAACGCGGTCGCCTTTGGCAATGCCGCGCTCTTCTAGGTAACGTGCAAATTGGTAAGCGGTTTGCGCAACGCGCTTGCCTGACCAACGAATGACTCTCAACTCCGGCTTGTGCGCGAAGACGGTTTCGCCGCCACGCCTGGTGAAATCATCCAGAAAGCTGAGCAGAGTTTTGCGCATCAGTCTTTATTTTATGGGCGAAGTCGAATTTGTATCCAGTCCGATTTCCCTGCGGAGGTTCATTTATCGAACTTCGCTCGCATATATAGACGGATGCCGCTATGCAGCTCTACGCAATGATCCAACGCCTTTCTCAAAAGATTTGCCATAGCTGAGCAAATCACGCAGCGGTGACGAGATTGCCTCTAAAGCTTTCGGCGCGTTTATGCTCAAATAACGCAAGAGCTTTGCCGTGTCAGACGGCGTTAAATCATCCGCGGTTTTGGCAGGAATGCCTAACATCAACAATCCCGTCCTGACATTTACGCTGAAATCTTTCAGGCTACCGAAAATCTGGTCAGTGACTGAAGCGCGTTCCTCAATTGAAAGGTTTACGAGCGCTTGATAGATTCTGTCGCGCAAACTGTTTGGCTCAATCTGTGCCGGGTCCAATGACTGCTGCGAAAATATTTCGTTCGCTGTTTTCGTTGTTGGTTTTCTCAACCCTTTTTTCATTTTTCACCTCCGCTATTCGTCTTGCCGCAATTGAGAAAATAAAATCAATACGGCAGGGAAAACTTTTCTCCCACTTGTCTTTGAGCAACAATTGTGCCGATTAGATTTCAGGCGGATTGTGCTTACTATTTGTGCAATTGAGGGCTTCTTACTGCCCCAAATCATGGGTTCTGTTGGTTTTTACCCCAAGCATCTGAGAGATTTCGTCTATCAATCATAAAATGCAGTAGCCCGTGTTCGGTTTGCAATCAATTCGGATGTTCGATTTTCAATCAAATTTCTTTATCCAGTAGGTGTAGGCTCC
>JANMSG010000124.1:0-12760 GCA_031389065.1 Acidobacteriota bacterium
ACATTAAAAGATAAGTCTGGAGTCTGGAGTCTGGAGTCCGCAATTTGTTGGATTGCCTTAAAAGATAACTCGCAGATGCTAACTTTTAAGTCCATTCAATCATTTCACGAATCCCAGACTCCAGACTCCAGACTCCAGACTCCGGACTCTTAATGAAGACTTTCATCCTCAGACGAGTGCTTGCGGCTGTACCGCTCCTCATCATCGTGACCTTTCTTTCAAGCACGATGTTGGTGATGTCACCGGGCAATTTCCTTGATGATTTAAGGCAAAATCCGCACATCTCACCGGATTACATCCGTCGTATGGAGCAGGTCTATCACCTCGATAGCAACAACGTATTCGAGCGCTACTGGTACTGGCTGTGGCCCGCCTTGCACGGCGACCTGGGTAACTCTTACACCACGCAAGCGCCGGTTTCGACATTGATAGGCGAGCGCGTTTTCAACACCTTATTGCTCACCGGTTCGGCGTTGATTTTTTCCTGGATGTTTGGCATACCCTTCGGAGTCTTTGCCGCTGTCTATCGCAATCGCTGGATAGACAAGCTCTCCGGTTTCATCTCTTATTTCGGGCTCTCGATTCCGAGCGTCTTCTTTTCGTTGCTTGCCATTTTGTTTGCCGCAAAGACTGGTCTCTTCCCTGTCGGAGGCATCCACGATCAAGCCAATTGGGATTATATGAACACCGGGCAAAGAATTATTGATACGGCGTGGCATCTGGTGTTGCCGACCTTCGTGCTTGGCACTATCGGTATGGCGCAGTATATGCGGCAGATGCGCAGCGAGATGATCGAAACCCTGTCGCAAGATTTCATACGCACGGCGCGCGCCAAAGGCTTGAGCTGGCGACGAGTGGTATTTCGGCACGCGCTGGGCAACGCCATCAATCCGCTAGTTACGATGTTTGGGTTTTCGCTCGCGACTTTACTATCAGGGGCATTATTGACGGAGTTCGTTTTCGCTTGGCCCGGACTCGGCACGTTAATTTACGACTCGCTGATAAAAAAAGACGAGCCGATGGTGATGGCGGCTGTGGCTATGCTCACGTTGATGCTGGTGATTGGCAATTTGATAGCCGATGCTTTGCTTGCCATCATAGACCCGCGCATCAGGCTTGAATAACCGTAGGCAGTAGGCAGATAGTTTTGTGAAATCAGCTTATGAGTGACCGCAATCCTATTAATGAAAAAATAGAGACTGAAAAGTCTGCGGCGCAATTGATTGAGGACTCTAACGACTCATCGCGGGTGCAGAGTCGTTCCCCTTCTCAAATCATCTGGATGAAATTGCGGCGCAACCGCACAGCGATGTTCGGACTTTACGTGTTGGTGATCCTTTATGCTGCTGCGATTTTTGCAGGCTTCCTTGCACCTTACAAATACGACACCGCAGATCACAACGCGCCATTTCATTCGCCTATGCTGACGCGCATACATCTGTTCGATGAGCAGGGGAAGTTGTCGCGCCCATTCGTCTACGGCATCACGCCGGAAGACTTGCAACTGAAAACTTTCAGCGAAGACAAGACAAAAAAGTATCCGATTCGACTCTTGGCGCGCGGCGACAATTACCACATTCTCTGGCTCGTTCGTTCAAACATACATCTGTTTGGCGTGGACGAGCCGGGCAGGATTTTTTTATTCGGCTCCGATAAAGTCGGACAGGATATGTTTTCGCGTTTGCTTTATGGCGCGCAGATTTCGCTATCCATAGGCATCCTGGGCATTATCATCTCGACGATAATCGGAATGTTGGTTGGCGGCATCGCCGGATATTTCGGCGGCATCGTTGATTTCCTCTTGATGCGCGTTGTCGAAATATTACTGGCGCTGCCGAGCCTCTATTTCATTTTAATCATGCGGCAAACGCTCGGCACTGCCTTCAGTTCAACGCAAATCTATTTCATCATGGTTATTATTCTGGCGTTCATCGGCTGGGCTACGGAAGCGCGGGTGATTCGCGGTATGGTTTTATCCATCAAGGAACACGATTATGTCACGGCTGCGCGAGCCTTAGGTTATGGCAATATGCGAATCATCATTCGCCACATTCTGCCGAACACGTTTTCATTCGTAATTGTGACGGCGACGCTTTCGGTGCCGTTTTATATTTTGAGCGAAGTCGCACTTTCATTTTTAGGCGTAGGCATACAGGAACCCGAAGCCAGTTGGGGCAATATGCTGCGCGATGCAAGCAATAATCGCTTCCTGCAAGATTTCCCCTGGGTGTTGATACCGGGCTTTTTTATTCTGTTCGCGGTAATGGCGTGGAATTTTTTAGGTGACGGCTTGCGCGACGCTGCAGACCCGCGAACCTTGAACTGAGATGTCAGATGTTGGATGTTACGGTTGAAGACTGATAAAGAGCGATGACAGCCTGTTTCAAGGTTGCAATTTCTGACATCTGACATCTAGCATCTAACATCTGAAACTGATGCAAGAACGCACGGTAAAAATTTCAAATCGCTTAGGGCTGCACGCCAGAGCCGCAGCAAGGCTTGTGCAATGCGCCGCAATGTTCAATAGCAATATTGAGATTCAACGGGAAGACTCTAAGCAAACGGCGGACGGCAAATCCATCTTGAGCGTTTTGTTATTGGCAGCTTCGGCAGGTACTACACTGATCATAAAAATAGAAGGCGCGGATGAAGAACGCGCCGCCGACACGATTGTTGAACTGATTGAGCAAAAATTTGGAGAGGGGGTGTCAGATGGTCTTTACTAATCAGGAGTCCTCTTCTAACAAAGCCAGTTCGCGTGACGCGAAACTTCAAGGGGTGGGTGCCTCGCCCGGCGTTGCTGTCGGTCGGGCGCTGAGACTCGACGAAAGCGGCAGGCATCAGTTTTATTACGTAGCCGTTGCCAGCGGGCAGGTGCGCCGCGAAGTGCGCCGCTTGCGCGAAACCTTCGTGGAAGCGCGCGCGCAGTTGCAGGAGATCAAGGACAAACTCGCGCATCAACTGGGCTCCGAACATTCTTATATTCTCGACGCGCATTTGATGATTCTCGAAGATGACCGCTTTCAAACTGAAATCAGACAAGCGGTTCGCCATCGAAAAATCAACGCCGAATGGGCTGTACGCTCTGTGACTGACCGCATCGTATCGGCTTACAAACAGGTGCAGGATTCATACTTGCGCGAGCGCTCAACAGATATCGAAGACATCGCCTCGCGCTTGCTGACGATTCTTTCCGGGCACACGGAATTCAATCTCTCAGAGCTTACGGAAAACGTCGTTATCATTGCCGAAGACGTTTGGCCTTCAACTGTAGCTGAGTTGAATTTCAATCGCGTGCTGGGTTTTGCCACAAACGCCGGAGGCCTGACGTCGCATTCAGCAATCATCGCCCGCGCTTTGAATATCCCTGCGGTCGTAGGCATTCACAACATCACACAGAGCATCAGAACGGGCGAAGCTGTGGTGATTGACGGAACCGCCGGCGAAGTAATTCTAAGACCTACGAAGCCAGTCATTCGCCAGTATCTGGCAAAGCGCGAAAGCGAGGTAAAACGGCGCGAGCCTAACAACCAGGCATCCTTGCCTGCCGAAACGCTTGACGGCGTTCGTATCACCTTGCGAGCCAATGTTGAACTGCCCAATGAAATTGACTCGCTGTCCTTGTTTGGTGCCGAAGGCATAGGGCTTTACCGTTCTGAATTCATGTTTTTGAATCGTCTGCCCGACTTGCCGGACGAAGAGGAACAGGTCGAACTGTATGCGAAACTCTCTGAAGCGACGGGCAAACATGGAGCCAGCATACGGGTCTTCGATTTAGGCGGCGACAAACTCTCACTGCAAGGTTTCGCGGCGGAGCAAAACCCCGCTTTAGGTCTTCGCGCCATACGGCTTTCGATGCGTGCCAAGCCGGTTTTTAATACCCAACTCCGGGCGATTTTGCGGGCTAATCTGCGCGGCAATCTGCGCGTTGTTTTGCCGCTTATCAGCACGATCACCGAACTCCGTTTAGCAAAAGAATTCATCGCCAACGTCAAACAAGAGTTAGCGGAAAGCCAGATCGAACACAATCCGAATTTGCCTCTGGGGGTGATGGTAGAAGTCCCTGCGGCGGCGATGCTGGCCGATATCTTTGCGCGTGAAGCCGATTTTTTAAGCGTCGGCACCAACGATTTGATTCAATATTTGCTGGCGGTTGACCGCGCCAATGAAAACGTAGCTTATCTGTATCAACCTCTGCATCCCGCCTTGCTCAGAACCATCGCGCATCTGGTTCGCGTCGCAGAGACCACGCAAGTGCCGCTTGAATTATGCGGTGAGATGGCGGCAAATCCCGTCCAGGCAATCGCCCTGGTCGGTTTAGGGATTCGCACCATGAGCCTTGTGCCGGCGTCCATCCCGCTCATTAAAAACGCCATACGCTCAATCGAAGAAAGCTCTGTGCGCTCTTTGATGAGTGAGGCGCTGATGCTCGCTTCGGCGGCTGAAGTAGAAGAGTTGCTGACACGCGAGCTTCCGCGTCAGGCTCCACACTTCTTCGCCGCGTTGTCCGCGCCAGCCTGAAAATTTATTTGCGCCGCTTGAAATAGTAGGTAGGATCAGCAGGATTTCCTGTTACAGAGATTAACTCCCAGCCTCTTGCGCCGAGTTTGTCCATATTCTGTTGCAAAGGAAAATTCTCGCGGGAGAAGGGCGAATTGGGCTCTTTTCGCATAGAGGGATTTCCTGAAGGCGAAAGATTTGTGTGTCCGCCCGCAACAATCAAGTATTCCCATTGCTCTCGCACTGTCGTCTCTTCCGTTTCATTCGCTTTCGCGTCTGCGGAATTATTTGCCCGGGCAATAGAAGAATCGCCAGACTTTTGTCCAAAGGTATTCGCCGCTACAACGACAACTAAAACCATCAGAATCGCGCCGACAAGAATTGATATTCTGCTCATGATAACTCCTCCTTTTGTCTAGTTGTAACGCCAAGCGCGAATAAAAGTTGAAAAAGATTTCGCCTACGCCTGCAATAAATTACACTCTAATTGTGAACGGTTGCGAGCGTTCGTTCCCTTCGATTAAGACGATTTGATTGTTTGTGTCAGAAATGAGTTTCAACTTCTTCGCCTTCATTTTGATGCTCAATGAATTGGTCGCGGCATCGAATGTGAAAGGCATATCTATCACTTGTCCGTTTATCTCTACGCGAGCGGCGGCTGTGAAATCGCGCCCGTTGATGGTCAAAACTTTTTTCACGTACGTGATATTCGTGATGACAGGCTTTTTCGCAGGCGGCGGTGGAACGGCTATAGAGTCTTTGATGTTGGTGACGACCAGAGCGAAATCTTGATCCAAATCGCTTGCGATACCGGGTACACCGTTGCCTGCGATATTTGCGGCGCGAACCGTGATGGTGAAATTACCTTCGTGTCCAGCGGGTATCAGTTCCGGTTTTATGACAATTGATTCAACATTGTTCAAGTGATCGGCTTGTCCATCCGCAAATGAAAATTGTTCCGCAAAATTATTGCCGCGAAAAATAACCGCGTTGCCGATTTTGATCTCTAAATCAAGGTCGTTGACAAGCGCCGCGCCAATCAAAGAGCCTGGCGCGTCCGTCCATACGAGCGTCACACGCAAAGGTTGCGCAGCGTCAGCAAGCGCCCCCTGTATTTCATAGGTCTGCCCGCTTTGTGTAAAGAGTTGCGTCTGGTCTAGCAAGCGGCGATTCGTCTGCTCGAAAGCTTGCGTCAAATTCAAAAGCCCCCAGCCTTGTCGCTCTTGCGGTAGTGTTCCGCCGGCGTTTTCACCTGTCATATACAAAGCAGAGGTGATGAGAAAAGCTTTGGTCATTGCCGGTGAAGGAGCCGCGCCGCCAAGCAGTGAACGCTGCGCGAAAAATTTGCGAACCAACGCGGCGGCTCCCGTAACGTGCGGAGCTGCCATACTGGTGCCTGATGACCAAGTGTAAAATCTCTGATCAGGAGGCTGAAATATCGGCACGCCCGGACAAATCCCTACCGCAAAGAATCCCGATGATTGTGAAGCCGCGCCGTGAATATGTGTACCGGGCGCTGTAATGTCAGGCTTTGCGCGACCATCCGTAGTCGGACCGCCCGAAGAATATCGCAAAATGTCCATGGCATTATTTGCGCCGTCGGGACCGATGCCGCCTTGTCCGTCAAGGTTGCAAGCGTCCAAACCTTCCGGTCTGTAGTTTTCGCTAGCCGCAACCGTGATGACGTTTTTTGCGGTGCCCGGGGAGCTTATGCGTCCACCTGCGCCGCTGTTGCCTGCGGAAAAAACCAGGACCATTTCCTGGTTGCCTGAAACGGAGGGCTGCGCGTCACGCGCCAGCGCGTCGTACTCTTGCGCGACTGCATCATAGGCGTTGCTGCCGTTGCCCCAACTGTTATTTGATATTCGCGCCCCCGCCGCATAGGCATTGGAGACTACCGCCGTGTAGCTCAAGCCGAAAGGCTGCGCGCCATTATCAGCAAAGATGCGCGACGCCCCGACTTTTAATTTCGGGTCAACCCCTAATCCATAGAGATACCCCGAAGAATCTATTTGATTGAATGCGCCGATACCGCTGGCGATTGAAGCCACGAGCGTGCCGTGTCCTCTTTTATCATCATTGCCTACGGCGTAGTTTTGGCTGTACATGATGCGGCTGTGATTTAACGTATCGAGAAAATCAGGATGTGCGAGAGAGTCCAGAGTAGAACCTCTATCAATGCCCGAATCTGCGAAATCAACAACAAAATCGGGCGCATAATTCAAACCCTTCGAGGTCAGCCAATTCACATAACCCGCGCCTGATGGTTGGGTTTTATCCGCAGTCAAATTGCCTGCGATGATTTGCAGACTGCGCTCGTCGTGCAGCTTCACCGAAAGCAACTGGTTTATGAAAAGCACTTCGTCGAGCGCTGCAATGTTTGTCAACTCTTTAACCGGCGCTTCAACCGATAGAACGATGTAGTTCAAAAAGCGCCTTTGCGATTGGTCATCAGGTGATTGATTGTCCGGCGATTTATCATCAGGCGTTTGAACAGTTGGTAATGGATTCTTCTTTGCTGTCACGAATTTGATGTACTCTATTGCTGCTCTTGTTTCTTCGCAGGCGAGCAACTCTATTTCAACAGCGACGCTTGCGCCCGCATCGCCAGACAAATAACCATCAAGTTCAGGGGCGATTTTTTGCATCGCTTGAATGTCGCTCATCCAGCGAACAGGTCGCGCCTGATCTGCCTGGTTTCCTGCATCGAAAGCGGCGACTCGCGCCAGTGTTTCCGCGTCGCCGCGAATGAGATACGCGTTGTTCGGAACATAGCCTATGATTTCAGCGCCTGTTGATTTTACTCGCTCAAGCCATTCCTTTTGGATGGCTCCCGCGAATTGAATGACGCGCGTCTCCTTCTCGGTTGCGCGACTAAAGGTAGTGACGCTGCTTTCAATAGCCAGCGAGTCTCGCGCAGAAGTATCCAAATCAGCGCGCGCCTTTGTATCAATTGCGCCGCGTCTGAAGAGTACAAAATTGGCGTCGCTAAAAGATTGCCTGCCGATTGCTTGATTGATTGATTGAGCATTGTCGGACGTAGCATTCACGCCGAGCCTAGCAACGCAGAGCATCATCACAACTGCGAGTGTGATAATGGAGAACTTGAGGATTTGCGAATTTGAATAAACCATAGTCAAAGTTGATCGGGGACAATTAATGGGAGATGCCATTGTTACTGCGCCAGACTTGAGCCATTATATCTTCTAGTGCTCGCTTTTTTCCAGCCTTGCTTTCGCGATAGATTTGCGAAACTTGAATAAAGGAAATGTCGCTGTTATCGTTGAATGCAGATTTTGAGAAGAGGATTTCATTAATGAGTAATCAAACAGGCACATCCATCCGTAAATATTTTTTTCAGATTGCACTACTAATTTTCGCTTGCGCGTTTTCAGCAAACGCGCAAATCCAGTTCGACAAACCAAAGGCGGAAAAGCCTTTGCCGAATCCTTCCCTCATACAATCTCCGCGTGATGAGACCTTGAGAGCAACCAAGCAGATGCTGGAAACTCGAGAAGTATCAATTGATAAAGAAGATTGCAATCAAGTAACAGGCGAATGTACAGTCATCACCAAGCCCGTCATCTTCATCAAAGGCATAACGACAAGAAGCCAGCTTGAGCATTATTGCGATGTGCCTACCGCCAGCATAAAGAATTGGACAAGGGGACGTTACATGCTCCGCATTCAAATTGCCCCGACTTCACCCAAATCATCGCAGGTCGGCATCTATGCAAAGTTTGAAGGCATGACCGATGGCTTCAGCGGCAACGAATGGGTTCAGCTTTCGTCAAAAGGCGAACTCGAAGACAAGTTTCTACGCTGCATCAAAGATCGCTCGACGGGCGGAGATTGCAAAAATATTTTTGAAAAAGAGCGTTAAACTCTGATTCATACCAAGCCATTCAGGCGGCGGCGACGGCAAAGACAAAACAAGTAATCTTTCACTGTTTACGTGAATTCGGCATGAAAATCGCAGAAGGCATCTACACGCTCGAAAACCTTCTAACACCCGAAGAATGTCTGGAGTATATAGAGTTAACCGAGCGTATCGGCTACGAAGCCGCGCCGATTTCGACCGGCCGAGGCTTCGAGATGCGCCCTGACACGCGAAACAACACTCGCGTAATGCTCGATGATGTCGAGCGCAGCAACTGGTTGTGGCAACGCATACTTGAACAGATGCCTATGACAGTCAACGGGCGGAAAGCTGTTGGACTCAATGAGCGCTTTCGCTTCTATCGCTACGACCCGGGCGAAAGATTTGCGCCCCATTCCGATGGATACTATAGACGCGAAAATGATGAGCAAAGCCTGTTGACGTTGATGGTCTATCTGAATGAAGAGTGTGAAGGCGGGGAAACCAATTTTCTTCTACAAAATATTTCCATTAAGCCGCAGACAGGAATGGCATTGATATTCGACCATTTACTTTTTCATGAAGGCGCGGCTGTAAGCAGTGGGCGCAAATATGTCTTGCGCTCCGATGTGATGTTCGAACCTGAATACGCTAACTTTGAATTTGCGAATGGCTGAACACCAAATCTAAAGAAAAGCTGGACATCTCTCCACTCTACAACAGCCCTTTTCTTTCCAACCTGAAACTAGCAAAACCGCTGGCAATCGTTTATCATCAATGGTTCGTCATTCAGACAAAAAGCTGATAAACGTGCTTGAGAGTTTTTCATGAATCAAATAAAAAAAGTAGGCATGGTGAGTTTAGGTTGTCCCAAAAATCTTGTTGACAGCGAGGTGATGATGGGACTGCTCGCCAAACAAGGTTACGAATTCACCACAGACCAGCAAGCCGCAGATGTCCTGGTGGTGAACACTTGCGGCTTCATAGATTCTGCGCGTCAGGAATCGGTCGAAACGATTATCGAAATGGCGCAGTTGAAACAAACGGGCAAACTGCAACAACTCATCGTTGCTGGCTGTCTGGTTGAACGCTACAAAGAAGATCTGCAAAAAGAGATTCCCGAAATTGATGCCTGCATAGGCGTAAATCAACTCACAGAAATCACCTCGGTAGTAAAACCTAATGGTTTCAAACCGCTGCCGATTTACAGTGACGGTCGCAGCGCGCCGGAGCTTTTCCTTTACGACGAAACCACGCCCAGACTGCGCGCCACCGCGCCTTACACTTCTTACGTAAAAATTGCCGAAGGCTGCGACCACACGTGCGCCTTCTGCATCATCCCGAAATTGCGCGGCGTGTTCCGCAGTCGTTCGCCCGAATCCATCTTGCGCGAAGTAGAAATCCTCGCGGCGCAAGGCGTAAAAGAGATCGTCTTGATTTCACAAGACACGACGACGTACGGCTCAGATTTAGCTTTGAAGGATGGCCTCGCGCAATTGGTCGAATCTATCGCGCAGCTCGAAGGTGTAGAGTGGGTGCGCTTTCTTTATTGCTATCCGACAGCAATTACGGATGGGTTGTTGCGCGTGATGGCTCAGTACCCGAACGTCTGCAAATATTTCGACATCCCTTTGCAACACGCCAGCGCCAGAGTCTTGAAACGTATGCGGCGCGGCGGCAACCGTGAGTCTTATGAACGCTTATTTGCGCGAATACGCCAGCGCGTACCGAATGTCGCGCTCCGTACAACTTTCATCGTAGGCTTTCCGGGCGAACGCCAGGAAGATTTCGAGGAGCTTGTCGAATTCGTCAAAGCGATGGAGTTTGACCGCGTAGGCGTGTTCACTTATTCGGATGAAGAGAACTCTCCGGCATTTGAGATTGACGAAAAGGTTGATAGCAAAATCGCTAAACAGCGCGAGCGTCGTTTGATGAAAGAGCAGGCGAAAATATCCAAACGCAAAAACAAAAAGATGATTGGTCGTCGCGTACAAGTCTTGCTCGAAGGCAAATCGAAAGAGACCGATTTGCTACTCGAAGGTCGTATGCAATCGCAGGCGCCTGAAATAGACGGCGTGATTTTAATCAACGATATGCCCGAAGATTGTGCGGCGCAATCAGGCGATTTCGTCTCCGTCGAAATCACCGAAGCGCAAGATTACGACCTTATCGGTAAAATCATTGGCGATTAATCCCTATTTTTTTTCGACCCGCATGAGTTGGTTGTCTCTAAATGAAAAGTATGCCTGACAAAGTAAATAAGGTGGCATTGGTTTTTGACCCAAACCTTGGCGATAAACTTGAACCATTGGCATCTCACAGTCATGTCTGGATAATTGATACGCCCCACAATCAAGCTATTGCTAAAAAGTATTGGCAAACGCATCCTCTGCATAAAAGAGAAACGGGCGTAACCACTTTTAAGTTTTCCGATAGCCAAACAACAGAGGAATTATGTCTGAGTATGTTGGATACTGTTGATTTGCATCATGGAGAATATTCATCTAATCCACCTAATTCAATTTTAGAGATTGTTGGTTTGCCAAGATCAAAAGAGATTCAAGCTGCTCTTGAAGAGCTTGGATTTAAGGTGTTTGAGCCGACGCCCGATGGTTTTCGGGCATCAAGAGTATGAATCAACCTGCAAGCATTCGTTTGAAATCCATCAAACCGCTTGACCGCTTCGCGTATTTGACAGCGACGGGATTCGGTGCGGGCTTTTTGCCGAAAGCGCCCGGTACGTTTGGTGCGCTTGAAGGTGTAGCGATTTTTCTTTTGACATTGGCTTTGCATCTTTCCGCACAACAGCATTTCGTTCTGCTCGTCGCACTCAATGTTTTGATATTTATATTAGGTGTCTGGGCATCGAAACGGACTTGCGAAATCAGTAATCTCGAAGACCCCAGCCAAGTTGTCGTTGATGAAATCAGTGGTCAGTTAATCGCGTTGACGCCGCTTGCGTTCGGCTCGTCAACGGCGCTGGTGATTCTGGCATTCATTCTCTTTCGACTATTCGACATCTTCAAGCCTTACCCGATTCGCAAACTCGAACATCTGCCCAATGGTTTCGGCGTAATGCTCGACGATGTGCTGGCTGGAATCTTCGCCGCCGCGATTGTTTGGTTGGTGAGTTATTGTCGCTTGCTGTAGGTTTCTTATTAGGCTTTATGCCGGAGATGTACCGTAGGTTGTCTAACCTGCGGCTGATTTGCTCAACACAGTTTTTGGAGATCACCAAACGACTTGCGACCCAGGACAGCAGCAGACTAGACAGTCTACTGTACATTGCTTGCGTAAGGCCTACTTATTTCATCACAAAGCGAAGAGAGTCAATGGAACGATTCACGCAAATCATCGAAAGCGCAAGCAAGCAACCTACGATTCAATTCATCAAGCAATCGCAAGCAAATCAGTCAACCCATAATTCGCCAACGCCATTCAAACGATTAGGTATTTTCGCATCTTCGTTCAATCCAATCACCACGGCGCATATCGAATTGATGCGACAGGCAAAAGAAAAATTTTCGCTTGATGAAATTCTCGCGCTTGCCGGAATGGCG
The DNA here is from genome assembly GCA_031389065.1 of Acidobacteriota bacterium. Lineage (GTDB taxonomy): Bacteria > Acidobacteriota > Blastocatellia > UBA7656 > UBA7656 > JACQDB01. The sequence continues at coordinate 11,920 of JANMSG010000124.1, forward strand.
AATGCCGATAAGTCTGATTACGTATGCTCAATTGAAGACCGTTTGCTGATGCTTGAATTGGCGTTGAATGACGACGCGCAAACCTCCATAGGGCTTTCGTCACACGCTTTTTTTGTTGATATGCTCGACGTGCTCACCCTCGCTTACCATTCACAAACCGAGTTGCACTTCATCGTTGGCTTCGATACATTCGAGCGCGTGCTTGACCAAAACGACAAATATACAAAGCGCTATTATCGAAATTTCATGAGTCAGAATGAGGCGCTCCAGTACCTGCTTTCGCGCAGTCGCTTTATCGTAGCGGGTCGCGCGGGCGCAAATCATAAGGATGTTTATGCGCTTGCCTCGCAACTTCCTGCTACACTTTCGGAGCGCGTTTCGTATCTGGATTTTCCCGATGATCTGGCGGAGCAATCGGCAACTCAAGTGCGCTTGCGCTTGCGCGAGGGTTTATCAATCAACGGACTTGTTCCGACTGCCGTTGAGCATTACATCAAAGAGCGAGAGTTGTATGGGTAGCAATAATTGATTTTTCGTAACCCGATGAATCGGCTCATAAATCATCAACGCAGCTCTCGGCTTGCAAAATAAAGGAGGTTCTTACGCAGTCATGCTGAAAGCAGAAATCATAGCCATAGGCTCAGAATTATTGACTCCTTACAGAGTTGACACCAATTCGCTCTGGTTGACCGAGCGATTAAATTCCATAGGCATACAAGTGCTTTTGAAAACTGTCGTGGGCGACGATGAAGAACGGCTGGAAGAAAGCGTAAACGATGCACTGCGCCGCTCGGACATCAACATTTCGACGGGCGGCCTTGGGCCTACCGAAGACGACATC
>JANMSG010000130.1:0-2237 GCA_031389065.1 Acidobacteriota bacterium
GAATGCGCTCGATATGGACGGCTTTGCCTGTGCGTTCGTCAACTTCAACGACGATACCATTGACGCGGGCGTCATCGCTTGCGGTCTCGAAACGATTCGGCATGCCGCGTAGGAATCTTTGAATGACGATTTGCGTTTCAACGCCAATCACGGAATCGTGCGGTCCTGTCATGCCTAAATCGGTTATGTATGCCGTGCCGTTTGGAAATATCTGTTCATCGGCGGTCTGTACGTGTGTATGTGTGCCGACAACGACGGAGGCGCGACCATCCAGGTATCGCCCCATCGCCATCTTCTCCGACGTAGCTTCGGCGTGATGGTCAACAATAACGATAGAGGCGCGATTGCCTATCTCTGCGATTAATTTATCAGCCATTCGGAAAGGGCAATCCGTTGGCGGCATAAAGACACGCCCTTGAATATTAATGACGGCGACCTGGGTGCCTGAATTGGTCGAGCCTAACCACAGACCTCGCCCGGGAGTTTCAGGCGCGTAGTTGGCGGGACGCAGCAGACGCGGCTGATTCTCTATATATTTGATGACATCTTTTTTGTCATAGATATGATTGCCCGAAGTCATCACATCTACGCCTGCGGCTAAAATTTGCTCGCCGATTAGCGGCGTCAGTCCTGCGCCATCTGCGGCATTCTCAACATTGACGACGACGAACTCCGCTTCGTGTTTCTCTTTCAACTGCCTGAGCGATTGACACAGCGCATTGATGCCAGGTTTGCCAACCACATCGCCTAAAATAATTACCTTCATCCAAACTCCTTTATTTAGTGGAGAAGTATTAAAGCACAAACGAGGCGAACAAGACGAATGCCATCTAAAAAGGAGAGACACCTGATGTACAGCCTCGCACCAATCTCGACGTGTCGTTGTCAATCATTTATCTCCTGGCTAAAGGATTTATTAGCGAAATAATGGACAATCAGTAATGGACAGAGGACAATGAACTCTTACGGTGAAGAAAAGGGTGGGCAGCTTTAAGAATTGGAAGGGACAGCTATAAATGATAATTCTCCTCGTGAAGCAAAAACTCTCTGCACAAAAACTTTTCAGCAGCAAAAATAGAAGGGGGAAAATCTCTCTTTTAATATGCGCTTTGCTCATCCTTATATTGAATGCTCCATATCACTTTGTGTTGGCGCAAAATGCGCAGGGTCGCACGGTTCTTGAACAACAAGACACGCCGATTCGCCTGCGCTCTGAACTGGTGGAAGTTCGCGCTGTAGTGACAGACAAACAAGGCAAGCTCGTCAAAAATCTGCGTAAAGAAGATTTCGAAATTGTCGAAAACAGCAAGGCTCAGGAGATCACTTTCTTTTCTGCTGAAAGTTTAAACGAGGAAAGTAACCCTTTAGCAACTGCACCCAAATTGCCAACCGAAAATATCACCGCCAAGGGCATAACAGAGCCTGCGCGAACGATTGTTTTTTTCATTGATACGCTACACATCTCCAGCGTCAGCCTTTTGCGCACGCAGGAAGTTTTGCTGAAATTCATCAATGAAAAAATGACCGACAGGGACCTTGCAACCGTCGTCCCAAGCAGCGGAAGTCTGGGCATCTTCAGTCAATTTACCCGCGATAAACAGGTTCTGCGCAATGCCGTCAACCGGCTTTCCGCTTCGCCAACGACACGTTCCACCAGTCTATACACACCTTATTTAGCGGCAAGAGTGGAACAGGAAGCGCCCAGCGATAGTGCCATACCGATTGCCCTCGAAGCTGCCATGAACATTGTAATGGCGGAAGACCATTTACCGACAGATCTTCTTTTTAGAGATATCGTCAGATCGGCGGCGATTGCAAAAGCCAGAGAAATCATATCCGAAGCCACTTTCAGACGAAGAGCAACACTGTTAGCACTCAAAGCCGTCGCCGGACAACTGGCAGACTTGCCCGGTCAACGTATGTTGATGGTGTTATCGGAAGGCTTCACCCTGTTAGATAGCAGTGGCATTACCGATTCCAGCGACCTGCAAACCACGATCAGTCGGGCGGCTCGCACAGGAGTTGTGGTCAATACCTTCAACGCCAAAGGGCTCAGCACACTCTCTTTTTTTGATGTATCGAGAGGCGGATTTACTCCCGATGCAAAAGGCATTAACAGCCTGCTCACAATAATTTCGGCAGGTGACAGAGAGTTGGAAAACGGCATGACGCGTCTGGCGGCAGAGACTGGTGGCGAAGCTTTTCTTACCACCAATGATTTAACAGGCGCACTCGAA
>JANMSG010000131.1:0-2605 GCA_031389065.1 Acidobacteriota bacterium
GGTAGCGACCGGGTTTATGCGCTGCACCCGGTCGCTACCGCTCCCGGTTCTGACACCACGCCAATAGTGGAGTGTGATAAATGATTGGCAATGGCTATACAGATCGGCTGCTCTCAGAGACAGAGATACGCGAGCTTGCATCAACGGCTCTTAGGGCAGCGCACCTTGATGGCAAGCGTGTGCTCGTTATCATCCCGGATGGCACACGCACCGCGCCGATTCCGTTGATGTTTCGCCTCTTTCACGAATATCTCGGAGAATCTGTTGCGGCGCTCGATTACCTGATCGCTTTAGGCACTCATCAACTGATGAGCGAAGAAGCGATTAACAAACTCATCGGCGTCACCCCAGAAGAGCGCCTCGCAAAATACGGCGCGGTGAAGGTCTTGAATCACCGCTGGGATGAGCCTGATACCTTTGTGACGGTTGGCGAAATCAGCGCCGCACAAATTGGCATCATCAGCGCTGAGGCGCTTCGCCAGTCGGTCTCTGTGCGCATCAACAAATTACTTTTTGACTACGACCAGATCATCATCTGCGGTCCGACATTTCCGCACGAAGTCGTAGGCTTTTCGGGCGGCAACAAATACTTCTTTCCAGGCGTAGGCGGTGCCGAAGTCATCAACTTTTCGCACTGGCTGGGCGCTATCATCACTAGCTATGAAGTCATTGGCACAAAATATACTCCCGTCCGACGAGTCATAGACGCGGCGGCAGACATGATTGATCGGGCAAAGCTTTGTTTCAGCCTGGTAGTCAAAGGCGACGGACTCGCGGGTCTCTACATAGGCTCGCCCGAAGAGGCGTATGATGCGGCAGCCGATTTATCTTCACAGGTTCATATCAACTGGGTTGAACGACCTTTTCGCCGCGTCCTGTCGGTGATGCCAGAAATGTATGAAGATATATGGACTGCGGCAAAGGGAATGTACAAGCTTGAGCCTGCTGTTGCAGATGGCGGCGAAGTCGTCCTTTACGCGCCGCACATCACGGAAATCAGTTATACGCACGGTCATCAAATCGAAGAGATCGGCTATCACGTGCGCGATTACTTCCTGAAACAGTGGGAGCGCTTTGCGCATTACCCGGGCGGCGTCTTGGCGCACAGCACGCATCTGCGCGGCATTGGAACCTACGACGCAGAGACCGGCATCGAAAGTCCGCGCATTCAGGTCACCTTGGCAACGGCAATTTCCGAAGAGCGTTGTCGAAAGGCAAACTTAGGCTACCTGAACCCACAAAGCATCCACCTGGACGAGTGGCGGGATCGCGAAGCAGAAGGCATCCTTGTCGTGCCCAAAGCAGGCGAAATGCTCTACCGCCTCAAACCCATGACTGCCGCTGTTTAATTTTCATGAAGATCAATTCATCGCACGCCCATTTGCCTCTGCTTCTCGCCGTTGATGTAGGAACTTCTTCGATACGCGCTCTGCTCTATGATGCGACGGGAAACGTAGTCGAAGGAATCGAAGGTCGTGTCATTTATGAAATGCGAATGACAGCCGACGGTGGCGTTGAGATCGATGCAGATGAACTCGTCGCGCTCACCTGCCGCGCCATAGATGAAGCTCTTGGGCAAGCCGGTCAACTCGCAGACGAAATCTGCGGCGTAGGGCTTTGCACCTTCTGGCACAGCTTGCTTGGCACAGGCGCGGATGGCCGCCTCTTGACACCGCTCTACAACTGGAATGACACGCGCAGCGGAAACGATGCAAGCGCGCTTGCCCGGCGCATAGATGTTGAGGCGAGTCACTCGCGCACGGGCGTGATTCCGCATTCCAGTTACCAACCGGCACGGCTCCTCTGGCTCAAGCGCACTATGCCTGAGCTTTTCTCAAGCGTCGCCTATTGGATGACCTTCAGCGAATATTTCACCTTCAAACTCTTCGGTCAGAGACTCTCCAGCGTCTCTATGGCTTCGGGTACGGGACTGTTTAATCCCAACACCTGCCAGTGGGATGAAGAGATGCTCTCGCTTGTCGGAATCGAATCCAGTCAATTATCACAACTGGCTGAAGATGATGAGACATTTGTGGGATTAGCTGAAGAGTACAGCCGACGTTGGCCTGCGCTGACAGGACTTCCCTGGTTTCCGGCTCTCGGTGATGGCGCTTGCAGCAACATAGGGTCAGGATGTGTGACCGGTGACCGTGTCGCGTTAATGGTCGGGACTTCCGGGGCAATGCGCGTTTGCTTTCCGGCAGCGCGCGTCGGCGTTCCGCGCGGGCTATGGTGTTACAGAGCAAATCGCAGGTATTTCGTAATGGGTGGAGCGCTGTCAAACGGTGGCGATGTGTACGCCTGGAATTTGAAGACCCTGAAGCTTGAGGCAAACGATATAGAAGCACAACTGTCGAAGATGGAGCCTGACAGTCATGGGCTTACGGTGCTTCCCTTCTATTCGGGCGAGCGCAGCACAGGGTGGGCAGATGGCGCGCGGGCAGTCGTCGCAGGGATCACTTTAAATACCAGCCCGCTTGAGATCCTGCGCGCCTCGCTTGAAGCAGTGGCTTATCGGTTCGCAGCAATTTATCAACGGCTGCGCGAAGAGATTCCTGCAAGCAGTCAAATCATCGCTTCCGGCGGAGGTATTCTCAACTCTCCC
>JANMSG010000177.1:0-2620 GCA_031389065.1 Acidobacteriota bacterium
TCCCTCTCACTCAACTCTCCGTTTGAGCACACCTTTTCCCATAACGTCTCGGAAAGTTCCAGTAGCGCGCAGCGCCTTGTGGCGTAAATAATGATCCGCCCAGGTTTGTCGGCGCGGGGATAGACTTTGATATAGCGTGAAAGCTCCATTCAAATCCTCTCCGAAATTAATGACTGGAAGTGTCACCCCTCACAACCTCCATCCAGTCAAAAAGAACACATTTATTGGTGCCTGGAAACAAACACGACTTGCCACTGATACAACATTACGCTATATAAAGCGCAACATGAATAATACAAACAAAAATTTATTTCAATATTTAACAATATTCTTCAGAAACCTTATTTCCCGTTTACACTCAATTTCAATTTCTGAATACAAAATAATACTGAAAAACCCACAAGTTTTAAAGCTTGTAACTGCGGATTCAATATCTTCTCTAGGCAATAAAATCACATACTTTGCACTATTAAAAAAGGTCTATGACATTTCAAATGGCAATGTCGTAGACCTTGGTTTTCTCACCATAGCACAGATACTTCCTTTTATACTTCTCGGACCTTTCGCTGGTGTGCTTGTAGACCGAGTCTCCCGACGTAGAGTAATGATAATCGCCGACCTCTGCAACGGCATTGCAATCCTTGCCCTTTCATTCATCAATAGCATTGAGACAATATTCGCCGTCGCACTCATTGCTTCTTGCTTCTACACATTTAGAAACCCAGCGCAAAATGCATTTGGACCCAATCTCGTTGCTAAGGAGGACATTGCGCTTCTAAATTCTTTCAACTCTTTTTTTGGTAGTTTCATCGGTATTGCAGGTTCCGCGGTTGGAGCGGCAGTTATCGCTTTTACGGGCGTCGCTACATCATTTTTGATTGATGCAGCTACGTTTTTTATTTCTGCCGCCATTATTGCCGGCATTCAACTGAACGAGCGACATCTTGAAAAAGTTGGGGACAGAACCACGAAAATAGAAAACCCACACTTCAAACGTATACTTCATCAATTCAAAACGGATTTCGAATCATGTGTAAAACTTATCCGAGATAGCGCATCGCTGAAACTATTGCTGACGTTGGAAATGGCAATTTCTTTCTTGTTTGGCATGCAGGGAATGCTTTTTTATTTGTTTATACGCGAAACATTGCAATTTGGTAACAAAGCCGAACTGGCCTGGGGTGTTATTATGTCAAACCTCGGAATTGGCTCTATTATCGGCAGTGTTATTTTTGGTCTACTGATAAAGCGCTATCCCAATCGTTTTAAATTATTTCTCAAAGTTCTTTTATTTGATGGTATCGTTCTTGCTGTGTTTTCGGTAAATACATCTTTCACATTCTCGATACTTATTTCTTTCTTGCTAGGTATCATTTGCGCTGCCCCGTTAATCATAACAAACACAATATTACAGGAGACCGTCGTCGACAAGAACAGGGGCAAGGTTTATTCGTTTTTCAGTATCCTTGACAAACCAATGGTAATATTGTCAGTCTTTATCGGCACAGCAACCACAAAGCTGATAACAGCCCAAAGAGCCATATTATTGTTTGCTCTACTGGAGATTTTAACCGTAATAGTAATAATTTATTCTAAAACGTATCACACAGTAAATCAGGAAGCAGAAAATGTTATATATTTTCAAGATACTGAAATAACCATATCAGCTCAAACAGAACAGTAAGCATGGTTTTGCTTTATAAGTAACTAACCGTTCATTATTACAGCACTACAATCAATAAAAAGATAAGACAAGCTTCACGTTTAGCAGCACTAATCAAATCTAGGGTTGCTTTTCAAAAAGAGTAGCGGGGAGGATGAACCCTCCCCGCTACTCCCTTTATTTGAGTCTAACTTGGCCAGTTGTACATGTACAAGTCGTCACCGCCTCCAGCCCATACCCATCGTCCAGCACCACCAGATCGTCCTTTTCCTCGGCCATCGTTATCACCTCCAATTTTTTTCGACCTAGCCCAATTCAATGGACAATTACACCCGATATCTGTTAATCTTCCTGCCACAAAACTACCATGCCTTTCATTAGACCTCCACATATTTTTCACGCGTTTTTGGCGGTCATTCTCATGGTCCTCTGTCTGATGCCAACGCTCGCCTTGGGGGAAGAGAACGAGGAGACTCTGGAGCTGTTCAACGCCTTTCAGGAGTCATCCTCCAGTGCCTCCCGCGCTCCCAAACCGCTCTCCCAGACCGCTGAAAACATCTCCATCATCACCGCAAAAGAGATCGAAGCCTTGAACGCCCATACCCTGGCCGATGTGCTGGCGACGATTCCCGGTGTCCTTGTACAGTTTCTGGGGGGCCCCTGCAGCCTTTCATTTACATCCATCCATGGCTCACATAACTTCCTTATACTTGTTATGGTCGACGGCATACCGCTCAACACCCTTGGCGAGAATTTCTCCGATGTCAGCATGGTGCCGGCCAGGATCATCGAGCGGATTGAGATCGTCAAAGGGGCAGCCTCATCTGTTTGGGGGCAGGCGCTGGGCGGCGTGATCAACGTCATCACCAAGACCCCGGAAAGTCGTGCAGTCTCAGGCTCGCTTACAGCCTCCATCGGCAGCCGCACCTCAACCGACGACAACATCGAACTGAGCGG
>JANMSG010000209.1:0-4299 GCA_031389065.1 Acidobacteriota bacterium
CCGTACATCATTTCAGTGAAAAAACGAACCCAGTCAAAAAGGACACGGGCTATTCTAACGAGCAAATCAATTGAAAGCAAAACCACTTATCAAGGACAGGGAACTCTGCTCTCAGAAAAAAAAATAATTTCCCAATAGTAATATCCCGAATTTTCACGCGCCGTCTGTAGGTGAAAGGAGATTGAAACGTGATACTGAAAACTGCTTTTCTCTCGATGTTGCCAATGGTTGTTCTCTTCCACATGCCAGCGCTTGCGGAAGGAACGCCATCACCGTCTGCCGCAAAAAGATTCAATCAACAAACTGTTCCGGCAAAACCTTTGAGCAGTCCTGCAATGCAAGCTGTGGTGCTGCCCGACCTCGTCATCAGGCAGGTTGTTGCCGTCGCAGGCGATGACAAAAAACTGCGTGCCCACATCGTCAATGTAGGTAATGGAGACGCGGGCGGTTGCAATCTGCTGCTCTTCTATTTACGAAGCGGGCAGACCGTGAAACGCGGCACCTATGTCGCACCCATCGCCAAAGGCAAAGACCTGTGGGTTGATGTCAATAACGATAATCTGATAGCTGCGGCTTCTTCCATACACCTTCGAGTGGACGACCCGAACCGAGTCAAAGAATCGAACGAACTGAACAACTCATACAAATTCAAATAAGAAAAATTCTCAGGAGAGAACAACGATCAAAAGTAAGAAAAGGAGAAAGAAAAAATGAAGAACACAATATTCAAAATACTTTGCATAACAGTACTCTGCTCAATCATTTCGATTCCGGTTTTGGCAGGGGATGAAAAGGTTGATTTAAGCTCACGCACGGCGATCTACTTGACGGGCAAAAAGACGGCAATTGATTTAAAGAACGATAAGTACGTGGCGACGGGGGGGGCGATAAAAGTGAAGAAGAGTGATGCCCTTAGCTGTCAGGGTGACAAATGTACCTTCAACCTGGGAATTATCGCTTTCCGGTCTACGGCGACCGGCACACTGAAAACCTACGGGCAGTTTACAGGAAAAACGCTTGGCATCGTTGGCAACACGGTCTTTTTTAATGACGGTGAAAAGACCAAACAGCACGTCCTGCCAGTTAATCTAGTCGTCGGAATTAACATCGTGACTTTCACCATTGATCCCAATAAGCAGACCGTCGAGACCGACGAAAACAACAACAGTTTTAACGTCAGAATCGTCGTCGAGTGAAAAGCCAGATTGAGGAGCTGAAAGCTAAGCTCCCGTAATCAAGGCAGCCTTCACGACGCTTGTCATAAGAGTTGCCAGGAGAATCAAGATGAAGAAAACCATGTATAAGATATTCATTACGATCATCGCCGCCCTGCGGTACCGAACGACTTCTCAAAGAGCCGCCGGGGCTCTGGTTCTGGGCGCGCTGACCATTATGTTAGGCGCTGTGCCTGTCGCCAGGATGGGGACGGGGGCGACGCTCGACTCGAAAAGCTCAGCTATTTCGAGCCTACCGCGCGCGCTCGTAGAGACCAGCATGATAGAGCGTCCCGATTTATCCTTCCGCAGGGCGGGCGTCCTTATCGGAGGAAAGCTCGATGACAAGGACAGAAAAACAGCCGTGTGGGGCGGAGAGGTCAGCCTTACAAAAGCCGATTCGTTCCTCCAGGCGGGCGGCAAGCTGGCTTTCAACCTGAGATACTTCTTCGGAAATGCCAGCCAGAGTGAGACCACAGGAACCTTCATCAACCGGATACGCAGCGGCAATGAGGTCGTCTCACAACAGACCAATCTGGTGCTCAAGAGTGGCGAGATTAAGATCATTGATACGCAATGCTACCTGACTCCGGGGCAACATATCATCTATTTGTCGCTCGACGATGGCAAAGGGATCAAAGAGTCGAATGAGAGCAACAACCTCCAGCGCTTTATTGTCAATGTCAGCGCTAAGTAAGACGGGCGCTCACCCACAAAAATGTCGCCGCCACCCCTGACAGATGCTACGGCTGCAACTACGAACCCGGCTACAGGAAGAGATTACAAAAGGCAACGGTCGTGAATTTTGATGACTGATGTTGCGCGGCATTTCTGTGCAACATCAGTTCAGGCCGCCAGCTTATGACCGACGATTCAAAGCAGGTTTGCGATGAAACAACATCAACCCTGCAATCACAATTATCGTTGAACCCTAACCAACCCATAGAAAAGTGAAAGATCAAAAGAAGGAGAATTTATGAAGACTAAAATAATCATGATGACTATGTCTCTGGCATTGCTTGGCGCGCTATGCCAACCAACTGCGTCTGCGCAAAATGGACGCAATCATTTTATCACTGCCCCGGCTTTCTCACTGGCGTTCAAGATCCCTGCAAACCAGGCGCCCTGTCCGCCGGATTTTCATGGCGTTCCGGCTGATCAGTTCAAAGCCTGCTTCGATTATTGGACCAAACAGGGCAAGTATCCCGTAACCTTAAGCGCTTATCAGATAGGCAACGCAATCTACTTCACAGGTTCGTTCCAGCCGGTCGCCCCGCGTTATGTGCGAACCCTGATGACACCACAACAGTTGCAACAGTATTTCAATGAGTATCAGGCACAAGGGTACAGACCGGAGCAAAAGAGCGTGTTGACAACCGCAAACGGACCGCTCTTTACAGTCATTTGGGTGAAAGACCGTGCGCCGTTTGAAAGCCGTAGCGGGATGACGCAAGAAGAGTACGCAGAGAAATTTAAACAGATGCGCGCCGCCGGTTGGGTGAATATAGATATAACACCGTATCGAGATGATTTGGTTGCAACCAAGTATTCCGGCGTCTGGGTCAAAAGAGCTTTTACGGATTATGCGACCTATTCAGATATGACGGACGCAGATTATAAAGCCAAATTTGAGCAGTTTTACAAACAAGGGTATCGGGTCACTCGATTTGTCGAATATAAAAAACTGAAGCTGATGAAATCTTCAACGGGCAATACCCTGATCCCTGGTTTTGAAACTCGCTATGCGGCGATCTGGGAAAAGATACCGGGCGCCTACTATCACTACTACGGCCTGACGCACGCGGAATACCAAACCAGGTATAACCAACTTGCGGCGCAAGGATTCCGCCTCTATAACGTCAGCGCACTCAATGATCGTGTATCCGCGATCTGGGTCAAATAGCCTTTGGGATTGCCAAATTGCTGGACACGATGTCTGGCGCGATCGCACAAAAAACTAGAGGGTACCCACGCATCTCTATTTTCAAAACCACAAAAAAAATGATTGAACCACAGATGTTCAATCAACAAGGAGAAACCTTATGAACAGCAAAAGAATCTTCTTTTTACGCATCCTGATCTTGAGCCTGTTCCTGATTGGAGTGGGATCACAAATCAACACGCAGGCTCAGGAAAAACCTCTCATCCTGAAACGCAAGACCAATCCCGGCGCTGTGTTAAAAGATTCGGGAACCAGTCTCAAAATCCCCATTGTTACAGGAAAGCCCGGATTGTTTGTGCCTGAACTCGCTTTGCTTGGCGCGGAAGACAAAACCACTAATGGCAAGCCTTTCACCTGGGTCACTTTTACGATTGTGAACTGGAATAAGTTTTCACCAGAGTTGTTCAAGCCTGCGCCGAACTTACCGCCCTGCGGAAAAAACAGCAACGCTGCGCGTACCTGGCTCAGCATATACAATGCCGATAACAACAACTATATCTATGGTTACTGCGCGCTACAGTCTCCGACAGGGCTCAAAGATTTTGGCTATGCGATCCCTGAGTCGCAAACGCCTCCGAGACGTGTTTATATCGTCTTAAGCGACAGGCAAACCAACACCACCTATCAATCGAATTGCATTGATGCGTGGGGCGGCGTAGGGTGCGGCAAACCATAACCGTGTGAGTCATAAAACAGATATAAATCCATTGGATTGAATCAGGAGGATAGATAAAATGTTTGTTCGAAAATTTTATTTCGCAAGTTTGACTATTGTCTTGGTGTTTACTTTATTGACCGCTGGCTTTGCCGGTAATTCAGGCGCAACAAGTAGCTGGCAAGTAGGAAAAATTCAACGCCATCCCCGTCAGGTTGTTACGCCGCAGATGATCCGCATCGAACCCCCTGTTCTGACCTTTGATAACAAGCCCGATGTGGATTTACGCCCGGAGATTTCGGCTCTCGGAATCGCGATTCGCCCGAATCAAGGCAGCAGAGGAACCTGCTCAGTCTTTGCAATGACTTTTTTGCTGGATTTCATGTATGCCAAACATTACGGGCTCAAGAACGCGGATTTCTCTGAAGAGTATCTCAACTACGCAAGCAATCTGGCGATTGGAGAGAAAGTGGATGGCGGTTTCTTTG
>JANMSG010000238.1:0-12437 GCA_031389065.1 Acidobacteriota bacterium
GGGCGTGATTTGACTTGGCCTCCCGGCTAATGCGTACGCTGCACTTCAAATCCATCAGATTTTTATCTCCATGAATAGAGTCAGAAATAAGTTCCACCACTATTCACTGTTCACTATTCACTATTCACTAGCTAATCGTCACATCCTGGTCGCCTTCGACGACGCGACCTATATCGTAGTGCGCTTCTCCCGCTTCATCAAGATGCGCGACCAAACGATGCACATCCGACAGACTGACAACCACAACCATGCCGATCCCCATGTTGAAGGTCCTATACATTTCTCGACTAGGAACATTGCCTATGCGCTCCATCAAATCATAAACCGGAAGCACCGGCCACGACCCCATATTGATCTTGACAGCAGTCCCTTTCGGTAAAATGCGTGGGATGTTTTCAAGCAATCCGCCGCCCGTTATGTGCACCAGACCTTTGATAATTCCTTTGCCAATCAAGGGGGCAATTGCTTTGAGATAACTGCGGTGCGGCTTCAACAGTTCTTCGCCGACTGTGCAACCGAGTTCCTCAACAAAAGTCTTCGGCTCGTATTTCGCGATTTCAAACAAGAGTTTGCGCGCCAGGCTATAACCGTTGGTGTGCAAACCAACCGATGGCAGACCAATCAGCGCATCACCAGGTCTGATACGCGTTCCGTCTATCACATCTCCTTGGTCAACGACGCCGACAATGAAGCCAGCAATATCATATTCGCCATCAGCGTAAAAGCCTGGCATTTCGGCAGTTTCGCCGCCAATCAAGGGACAGCCCGCTTCTTTGCAGCCGCGCGCCAGCCCTTCAATAATCTGTTCAACGGTTTCTGGAACCAGTTTTCCTGATGCAATGTAGTCCAGAAAAAATAGCGGGCGGGCGCCTTGAACCAGGATATCGTTTATGCAATGCCCGACCAAGTCGTACCCTACGGTGTTGTGAACCCCCGTCATAAAAGCTAGGCGCAGTTTCGTGCCGACGCCATCTGCGGAGGAAACCAGCACAGGATTTTTCATGGCGCCGAAATCAGCGCGGAACATGCCGCCAAATGAGCCGATCTCGGTCAAAACGTTTGCCGTAAACGTCGAACGCGCCAACTTCTTAATGCGCTCTGTCGCGTCATTTGCCGCGTCAATGTCAACGCCTGCATCTTTATAGTGGATTTTTTTAGTCATCTATTTGTTCGCTTAATAAGCTAATTTCAACGCACAGTTATTTTTCATTGAGCCATTTGATAAGCTCGGCTTTTGTTTTGAAATCCAGTAACGCTTCGCCCAAATTTTCAAGCTCTTCGATATTCAGACTTTCAATTTGCTTACATACTTTAGGCGAGAGTTTGCCGAATCGCCGTGTTAGTAACAGCACCACCACTTTTTTTTCGCCTTGCTGTAAGCCTTGCTGTAAACCTTGCTGTAAACCTTGCTGCAAGCCCTTTTCAATTATGTCCTGATAGATAACCGATTCTTCAATCATATTGCTCTCCTTGAATATCTGATAGATTAAGCCTCTATCATACCTCAATCCAGCTAGCATCTGCGATTCACCAAGCGTTTCGCGGCGCTGCTCTTTCGATTTTATCTTACCTATTTTGGCCGCAACTTCTTTGAGCAACTCCTCGCCGGAATCAGCGCGACAAAGCACAGCCAAGGGCAACAAGCCTTCGTACCTCATCAATTTTTGCGGATCCTGTTCCCACATCTTTATCACGGTGAACCGGTGATAGGTTTGTACGTCTTCATAACAATTGGGAATCGTTTCACCTGTCTCTTTCAAAACAATCAACGCCTGCCGGATGATCTTCTTCGGATTCGTGCGTTTGAAACCAACGTAGTAATCCAGCATTCTCAGCGGCAAGGGCACACGGCTTTTCAACCTGGTTTGAAACTCTGCGTGAAATATCTCATTCGGCGTGCTCAATCTTATCGCGGAATCGGCGCGGATCGGTTCTCGGTTCAATTCTGTCTTCATCACTTTGACATCGCCGACTCTTTCATCAAATACCCATTGAACAAATTGTTCAGGGTATTTTTCCGCAAGCCTCTTGCAAAGATTATCACTCGCGGTGCGCTCCTTTCCCAGGCTCTGCTTGCCTCTCTTATTGCGCGTCTGTTTCATCGAGTTTCAACACAAAGAGATTTATTTTTTATCGCTTTCCTTGTTTGGCGCTAAAAGCTCTTTCAGCAAATCTTCGGCTTTTTTCTTTTCGGCGTCGCGGCTCTCTCTGTCTTTCTTGAAAGTGAGTTGGAAATGATCGCCCTCTTTTGCGCCTTCCGGTAAATATTGGGCGGGCAAATTGAAATGTACTCTGTCGTCGTCGTAGAGCACAATCGTCGCGACTTTGTCTTCGATGCGGTCAACGACAACTTTCAATTTTGGTCTATCGGTTTTCACCTTCGCGTCGTCTGTCATCGTTTTCTTTTGCCTCCGCGACTCCCTGAATCCATATTGCCGCCATTGCTCGATGAAGCGCCAGCGACTTCATCGCCCGTTGCGTAAATCATGTTTTGAGCGATCTCTTTTTCTGTACTTAACTCTATGCTGTTGCCATCGCAAACGGCTGTGATCGTGCCTCCCAAATCCGTCCTGTAAACCTGAATATTTCTGCTGCGTTCAAGCAAGTCAACGACTTTCGGGTGCGGATGATGATAATCGTTGCCAACAGCGCAACTGATTGTATAAATGGAAGGCTTCACTGCTTCCAGTATATCTTTTGTTGTGCCGTTTGAACTGCCGTGATGCGCCGATTTCAACAGATCAGCGTGAAGTTTGTCCTTCTGCGTCTCTATCATCTCTTTCCATGAAGCAATCTCCGCATCGCCCGTGAATAAAAATCTCTTGTTGCCATAAGTCATTCGCACAACGATTGAGGAGTTGTTTACATTGTCGTCAACATAATTACTGCCTGGGTGTAAGACTTCAAGCAAGACTTGTCCGAATTGACGTGTTAGGCCTTGTTTTGGCGCAACGAATTTTATCCCTTGCGCTTTGATTTCAAGCAATGTGTCTGTAAAGGTCTTCGTTGTATAAGGCACACCCGCATCCCAATACTCTTTGACTTTGAAAGCCCGCATCACCTCTTTCATCTCACCGATATGGTCTGCATGAGGATGTGACGCAATCATCAAATCAATATCATTCACGCCATATTTCTTGAGCAATTCCACAGTAGGTTTGCCGTTATCACCGGAGTCAATCAAAATCGTTTCGCCATCCGGCAGGTGAATCAACTGGCTGTCGCCTTGTCCTATGTCCAGAAACCGAACGACGAGTTTGCCCGATTCAGGACCAGGGATAAACTCAGGTTGCGGCTTGCTCCCCTTATTAAACAGATAGTAGATCCCTGCTGCGCCGATAATCAACAAGGCGATAATAGTTTTGGTTTTTGAATTATTTCTCATCTCGAATGAGAGGTTCATTCCTTGTAGAATTACCTGCGGTAATGAGGATCACGCACGCTTCGCAAAATTCAAACCAGCAACGAACCTGGCTCCGACAGCAAACTAAATGCGAGGCCACATACTGTCTTGCATAAGCACGCCCTTTTCTCTCTCCGTTTTGGTTCGCGCAATCGCGGTCACAGGAATCGGATACTTGCCCGTGTAACAAGACGTGCAATGCCTCTGGTCCATTTCATCTCCGCAAGAACTCAGCAATCCCTGTAAACTCAAATAACCGAGGCTATCGGCTTCGATATATTCGGCGATCTCCTGCACAGAGCGGTTGGCACCAATCAACTCCTCTTTCGTAGGCGTATCCACTCCATAAAAGCAGGGCGCGATGGTCGGAGGACAACTGATGCGAACGTGAACTTCGCGAGCCCCCGCCTGACGCACCATCTGCACGATCTTCTTTGAAGTGGTACCGCGCACAATCGAATCGTCTATCAACACGACACGTTTGCCTTCAATCAAATCGCGCACCGGATTGAGTTTTATTTTGACTCCGAAATGACGTATGGATTGCTTGGGTTCTATGAACGTGCGCCCGACATAATGGTTTCGCACGAGACCAAAGCGAAACTTTAAACCGGACTTGGCAGCATAGCCAATTGCCGCAGAGACGCCCGAATCAGGGACAGGCACAACGATGTCTGCATCGGCCGGATGTTCAACCGCCAGCTGACGCCCCATCTTGTGACGGCTCTTGTTGACAGAGCGGCCGAAGACCAACGAATCGGGGCGCGCAAAATAGACGTGTTCAAAGATGCAATGCGCCGCCTGCTCTGCTTTCTCCAGGTAATAAGAATTCAGACCTGTATGATCGATGACAACGATTTCTCCCGGCTCCACGTCGCGCAGATAAGTGGCGTTGATCAAATCGAAGGCGCAAGTTTCAGAAGCAATCACGAAACAATCATCGAGTTTGCCCAGGCACAAAGGACGGAAGCCGCGTGGGTCACGCACCGCGATCATGCTGTCTTTCATCAAAAACAACATCGAGTACGCGCCTTCAAGTTCATTGAAGGTTTCAACGATTGCGCCCACCAGCGTATCGGCTTTCGAGCGCGCGATTTTGTGAAGCACGACTTCTGTGTCGGAGGTCGAAGAAAAGATCGCGCCATCAAGTTCAAGGGCTTTTCGCACTTCGTTGGCATAAGGCAGATTGCCATTGTGACAAAGCGCAATCTGTCCGCGATAGCCATCAACTAAAAACGGTTGCGCTTCTCTGAGCGAGACGCTGCCGGCGGTTGAATAGCGAACGTGGCCGATGCTTGATTTGCCCGGAAGTTGGGCAATCTGTGCTTCAGTAAAAATCTCGTTTACATGCCCCATCCCGCGACAGGCGTTCAGGCGTTCATCATGGCACGAAACGATGCCTGCAGACTCTTGACCGCGATGTTGCAGAGAATAGAGTCCAAGATAGGTCAACCTGGCAGCATCTTCGTGATTGAAAATTCCGAAAACGCCGCACTCTTCTTTTAATTTGTCCATCATTATTGAAATCTCTGAAGTTGGAGGTTTATTGTAACCGCCTTTGAAGGCGAGAGGCAACACGACAAGGCTTTATGGCTCAACAAGTGAGATAATTTCTGCGCGCTGACGCGAGGAAGTAAGCCAGGTTTCGATTTCACTGATCACCTTGTCTCCTTTGATTTCCGTCCTGATATATTCTCTGGATTCGCTGAGAGAGGGCGGAATTTGCCCTTGTGCTTTCCGCTTGGGAACATATTTTTGCTCGTAGAATTCTTGAATCTCCTGGTCGGTCACGAATACAAATGACTCGAATCTGAAAGCCACATACTTTTCGATAGTAATTCGTACACGTATCAATTCGTCCAGCTTTTCGTTGGTTAAGCCAACAGACTCCAACCGAGCGCGAAACGCAGCTTCGGTCGGAAATCTTTTAATCAAATTATCTTTATAAGCTTTTATTTCACCTTGCGTAACCTCGGCCGTAGGGATGCGCGTAGCCTCCTGGCTGATCAATCGCTCATCTATCATCACGTCGAGTTTCTGGCGCAAGACATCCGCATTGACGCCATTGGCAGGACTGGGAGCCTGCGGGTCCATCGCTAAACTCCAAAGCAAATCCAGGCGCGTAATCACCTCGTTATTGACCAATGTCAGGATCTGATCAACCACCTTCTGCTGAGGAACAGCAAGCGATAAAAGGCAAAATGCAAATGGCAAAATAATATTCATTACTCTTAGTCCTTAGTCCCTAGTCCTTAGTCCTTAGCCTTTGGTTTATGCGTAACACGAAAACATATTCATGTCGCACAGAAACTAAGGACTAAGGACCAGGGACTAAGGACTAACTTAGAATGTCTGTCCGAAGCTGAAATGTCCTTTCAATTTGGGCGCGCCCGCAGGCTTGTTCAACACCAGGCCCGCGATGTCAAATCTCACGGGACCGATTGGCGTTTTCACTCGAAAGCCGAAGCCCAAAGTTACGCTCAAGTCTTTCGGACCAATATCTTTCACGCGACGAAACACATTGCCTATGTCGGTAAAGACGGTTCCGCCAAAGGAGCGGTAAATCGGAAATTTCAACTCATTATTGAGCACAACCACCGCGTTGCCACCTACCGGGCGACCGGTTTGAGGATCTCTGGGTCCGGCTTCTTCAAAACCGAAGCCGCGCAAATCACGTGAACCGCCGCCAAAAAATCTCTCTGAAATCGGCAACGTCTCTCGCCCACCATAAGGCGCGGAAAGGCCAATTTTGCCGGAGACCGAATAGACTGTTTCGTGAAAGTTTTTCACTTTATAGTAGCGGCTGTGCTCGATTAGCAGCTTCCGGAATTGCTCGTTGCCGCCTAATAATTTCGAGGCGTTGTAGAAACTGCCGATTGTGAATGTGCCACTTGATGGATCGAAGGCATTGTCGCGGCTGTCGCGGGCAAAGCTGAGACCAAGGCGGCCAAGTCGTATGGCTTGCCGATTGCGCGCGATCTCTTCCGGGCTCACCTGTAACTCGGACAAGCTGATGCGCTCAAAGTTGTAGCTCGCATAAACAATCATGTCTTGCGAATATCGCCGCTCTGCCTGTATCAAAGCCGTGTAACGATCCGAACGAAAACTCTTTTCCGCAAGGCGACGAGCGAATATAGATATCAACATCGGAAAATTAGAGCCGAACGGTCTGGGGTTTTGAAACGAGAATTGACCAAGCAACTCGTCCTGCCCGACTCTTGCCTGCAGGGTTCCTGAATAAAGTTTGCCAAATAAATTCGTGTTGGTTATTTGCGCGGAGCCTTTGAAGCCGTTCAAAAAGGATAAACCCGGCACGGTGAGCGGCTCTCTCGAAAACTGATACCCGAATCCGTAAATCAACAAATAGGGTTTTGCCTCGACGACATCAACCGTGACTCTGCGTTCTTCAACACCATCCGGCGTTTGTCCTATGGTTTCCGAGGCAATCGCCACAGTGCTGAAGGCGTTGGTGTCGTAGAGCGCGCGTTCGCTTTCGAGCGTTTGATCTGAATTGAGCCAATCGCCTTTTTTGAAGAGATAGAAATCGCGCTCCATCCGTACAGCCTCGGTTCTCGCCGCGCCACGCGTTTCAATTTCACTGATGCGAATACGATTCCCTTCGCTGATGTTGTAAATCAAACGCACGCGATCCTGCCCGTCAATATTACCCAAATCAACAACTCCTGCAGTCACTTCAGCGACGGCATAGCCGCGCCGGTTATAAACCGCGAGCAATCTGTCTGCGCCGCGTCGCACGTCCTCTGCAACCAGGGGCTCGGTTGATTTCACCGAAAGCTTTTCACTGAGTTCCTCTGTGGTCAGCAAATTATTGCCGCGCAAGCCAATATCTTGTATGTGTGTGCGCGGGCCCTCGACAGCACTAAAGGTGATGATGAGCTTATCGCCATCAAGCGACACGCCGCGTCTCTCTTCAACAAGTGCCCTGCGATAGCCTAACTCTTTCAAGCGTTTGGCAATCAAGTTGGCATCTTGTCTTAAAAATTCGTCGCTTGTGAAACCCCGCGAGAAACCGAAGTAAGGAATGATGCTTGAGGTTTCGGATTTGAGTTGTGGAAGCAAATCGCGGTGGTCTATCGCCGTGACGCCTTCAAAATTTATTTCGCTAAGTTTGAATTTTCGCCCTGTCTCAACCGTATAAACAAGTTTAGAAAAACCAGCCGTCGAATCAGGCAAAGCGGGGCTCGTCACGTCTGCAAAGAAATATCCCTGACGCTGTGCATAATCTAAAAGTCGCAGCCGCGCTTCTTCTATGGTGAATTCATCAACGCCGCCTTGTCTGTAGAAAGGCAGGATTTGTCGCTTCGTTTTGTCATCCGGTGACAAGCCTTGAATATCAACTTCAACGCGCGGTCCTGGCTCAACGTCAATAATCACGTTGACCGTTTTGTTATCTGTGCCGGGAGCAATCTTATGGCTGACGCGAACCGTCAAATAATCATTCTTGAGGTGCTCTTGCCGGAGCCTCTCCATCTCGTCTTGAACGTTTGCCTGGGTGAAAAGCTGCCCTTCTTCGATGGCGTGTTTGAGGTTGGATAAATTAATGTGGGGACCCACGATGTTCAGTGTGTAGTTTGCAATGCGCGCCTGATCGCCAGGCGTGACGGAGTAGATCACCGTGGCGCGAGTCCCTGAGGCATCCAATTTTACATCGGTCGAAATGTGTACATCATTGAAACCTCTGGCGGAATAAAAAGCTACCAAATCGCCTTGTCCGCGAGACACGGCGCTGGGTGAAAGTTTGGCGCCAGGTTCCAGATCGTTCAATCTTGAGCGCAATTCCGAAGGTGAAAATATTGGCGTTTGATCAAACAGTATCGCATCAATTCGGGCTTGCGGTTTGACGAAAAATTTCAGCGCAACGCCGTCTGGACCTATAGCTTCGGCTTCGACACGCGCTGCTGAAATCAACCCGGAACGGTAGAGTTTGACGAGCGAATCGTGTATGCGAACCGGCGAGTAGGTTTGCCCGCTAGAAACGTCGAGCAAGGTTTTCATTTCGGTTGTTGCCCCGCCTTGCGCTCCTTCAATCTCAAGCTCTACACTGGTGACTCGACGACCCAAAAAATCGCCAACGTCAGATGCTTGAAGCGGAATTGAACAAACCACGACGAGGACGAGACTCGCCAGTAACCGAAAGAATTTATTTGCGTTGTCCCTCACTCGCTTACTCAAATTTCACATCCAACAAATTCATAAACTCCAAGTAACTACTCAGCCCCTTGGTCAGAGTCGAACTTCTTGCGGCAGAGCCGCAATCACTGGCTGAGTCATCACAACTCAAACAGCTATCATACAACTCGCATCACGCAATTCAGGCAACAACTGCCTACTGCCTACTGCTGACTGCCTACTGACCTCAGAAGCGTTTTCGCAAGCGCACATCGAAACCCACTTGCCCGCGCTCGTTTCGATAGCCGACCACCGACAAGCGATTGCTCAAGCGATATTCAACCAGCACGATGCGGTCTATGCCTGATTGCCCCGAAGAGGTTAAATTCTGCGAGTAAGTGAGCGTCAAATCTTTTGTCACTCTGCGTCCGACGGTGACTCTGGCGGTCGGGTCGCTGCCTCGCCCTGCGATCAACGGGTCAATCGAAAAACGATTCAAGCCGAACAAACGCTGGGTAATCTTTTCACCTTGCTCTGAAATCCCTGTTGCCAATAAAGTCTGAGCCAGATTCAAACCGGTTTGATTTACTTGATCGGCGGTGCTGCTATCGCCTGCGAGTGTGCCCGTGAGCAGCAACGAAATTTTATCGCTTTCCGGCAAATCCGGGTCCGAGCGAATTACTACATTCAATTTCTGCGGAGTCCCTGTAAACGTAGAAATGATCCTGTAACCGCTGATATCCGCTTCGGTCTGCAAATCTATGATTGGGTCTGCTTTGTGTCGCGGTGGCAGTGTAATCAAGGCTCTGGTAATTTCGTGCCGACCATTGCGAAATTCGATTCTTCCTTGATTGAATTGAATACGACCCGAAACCACAGGTTCACCAATCGGGCCACGCAAACTCAAAGAAGCGCTGCCAGTCGCTTCCGCCAAATTGTTGCGGACAATTAAGGTGTTGTCTGCATCTATGCGAATATCAAGTGTGATGGGCGGACCTGGATCGCCTTTGCCGCCAGGTCCCGTGTCGTAAAAATCAGGCGTAAAGGGTCCACCGGTTTTTATCAAATCTTCAATCGTGATGTCCTTCGTGTAAGAGGCGCGACGGACTTTCACGTTGCCCGCTAAGATTTGCAGTTTCTGATTACCTTGAAAACTCACGAACGCATCGGCGACGCTTTGCGTATCGCGGGGATATTCGACAGCGACCTGATTGACATTGGCTTCCAGTCTGAATCTGTCAAGCGCAAATCCCGTGAGCGCTGCGCCGCCTTCGACGCGAATGCTACCTCCACCTTGCGTGGAAGCTGTGAAGTTTTCAATCAACGCTTGATTGGATGTAAAGCGCAATTGCCCGTATCCGCGAGCCACAGCGACGGGGAAATTGACGACGCGAACGCCAACATCCTTCAACTTCACAAGGCCTAGAATCTGTGGGGATTCAAGTGATCCCCCGATTGAAGCTTCCAATTGCGCTACGCCTGTCGTGGTAATGTCGCTGTTAAAGGATGAGATAAAACGCAAGTTCAATTCGCCGTTGATGGTGAGATTCGGCTTTGCATTGTCGCCGCGTCCGATGGTTCCTGCAAGCGTCAGGCTGGTTCCTTCGCCTGTGAAGGTTACAGGCTCAATGGTTACCTCTTTCGGGCTTGCGGTGATGAGGATGTTGCCTTGATTGCTGATCGTATATTGCCTACCCGCGGCAATATTGCCGCCGATTTCCAGCTTGCTCAAATTTGCGACAGCCGTCAATAGGTCTGTGTCAAGCAGGGGCCCGCTAATCTTGATGCTGCCGGTGGCTTTGCCGGTAATGTTCGCAAGTTCCGGGGCAATCAAACCCAGATACTGCCCGATCTCTTCGTCATTGAATTCTATACTTGAATTGATTGGATAGTTCCTTCTATCGCGCAAATCAACCGTCGCCATCAGTACGCGATCTTTATCCAGAAGATTGCCAGTTGCTTCGACTTTGACAATGCCGTTATCGGTGAATGCCGTAACTTTAGCATCGCCGAGTTCGCGCCCGTTGACGATAATATCCTTGCCTTGAATCGTCGCGCTGAGATTCACATTCGACCAATCATCTGAATTGTCTTTGCCCCACTTGCCCTCGCCTTTGACGATCAAGTCGGCAACACCGCTGACTTGCAAAGTCTCAGAAATTGCTTCGGCAATCCGCGAAAGCTCAACGCTTTTGCCTTCGGCGTCCACTGAATACGCATAGGTGTCGAGATTAAAAAAGCCTTTGCCTGTAAGGAGACTATCGGAGACTTTCATGCGCAAATTATCAACGCTGATAACAGCGTTGGCGAAGGTGATATTGCCGACGAATTCAGGCACAGTAAACAGCGTGGCATCTTTGCCTCCTTCTTGCGCGACATTGAATTCGCCAGCCGTAAGCGAGATGTTTGCAGTTCCCACAAGCTTTCGCGTATCACCGATATTTTGCAAATCCACATCGCCGGTAATCTTTCCTTTGCCGACCGTATCGGCAAGTCCCGGCGAGGCTAATTTCACAATGTCCGGCAAATCAAAGTCGCGGAAAGTGGCTTTCAAAGCGATTTTATTTTTCTCATCAAGCGGCGCATTTAAAGTGAAATCGGCTCGCGAATTATCCGGGCGAATGAGCCTTCCGTTTTCAACTCGAACCAGGGTTGGCGAATAAGCGATATTGCCTTCAAGGCTACCAAAGGTTTCATCGTGCATTTTAATGCTTGAGACTTTCAGCAAGCCTGAGAGATTCGGCGCGCCGATTTTCCCTTGCAGGCGTCCCTCGAAACTGCCCGCGCCATCTACAGCAATCTCATAATCATTTTTAATGTCTTCGGGAATGAAGCCGAATGAATCTATGACGCTCTGCACTTCGGACATTTCATTGGATTTGAAGCTGACTTGCAGATCGGCTTGCCCGTCCCAGCCTATTGCGCCTGTCGCGTTAATTTCGCTCTGCGCCGAAATGATGTTCGCTCTTTCGATGTTGAATCCGCGACCAGTTGCCAGAGCCGTGATTTGACCTTTCGCGGGTGTGCGCTCCGCACCTTCTGTTATTGGCGCAACCGTCGCGTCAAACTCGGCGTTCACGCGTCCGCTGGCGGCTTTGTAATTAACGCCCGGAAACGAAAGTTGCGCGGTGCCATTCAATTTCCCTGCTATGCTGACATCTTTTGCGGAAGCAAGCGTTGCCGCTTGATTGAGGTCTATCGAATTGAATTTGACATCAACGCGAGATTGCCCTCCGCCTTTATAAGCGATGGACGCTGTGCCACTCGCGTTGCCGCCAAGAGCCTGCGCGGAAAATTGCGAGAGCGTGATTTGTTTATTATCGGCGCTGAGTTGTCCGCGCAGATTGCTCAAGTTCACCTGCCCGCTCTTCAAAGTGGCGATAGTCAACCCACCTGTCGCATCAAAAACAGCTTCATTGCCTTTGACCTGTGCATTACTGAAACGAATCGAATTGATGGTTATATCTTTGTTGCTGACTTGCGCCGAAGCGGCATCGGCTTTGGCGTTATACTGTGCGCCATTGCCGGTCACATCGGCTTGCAAGCGCACATTCGAGATGCGAAATCCTTCAACATTGACATTGCCCGAAACGATTTCGGCATCGGCGTTGTACTCTGCGCCTTTACCTTTGGCATCAAGGTTCAAAATTAAATCCGTAATGCGCGCGCCATCTGCATTCAAATTACTGGAAGTCAGCGCCCCCTTTGCGTGATAGGTTTCGCCTTCGCCATCAATCTCGCCTTGGAAAGTAGCCTTACCGTTGAAGTTCATTTCAGGCGCAAAAACACGGGCGATTTCTTCAAGCGTAGAATCAATCTTTACCTCTTTGAAATTGTATTTGATTGGCGTAAAGCTTGAGATTTGCCCGTTGCCAAAGACATTCACGACATCAGAATTGAGCGA
>JANMSG010000272.1:0-3646 GCA_031389065.1 Acidobacteriota bacterium
GGGAGACCTGCCGAGCGCGATAAAGCCGCCTGGCACGGAACCTCCGGATTTGAGATTGCCAGCGGTAAATTCATTAAGGAAGTTGTCACAGCGCCTTCTTACACAGCCGTTTTCGCCGATGCGACGATTGAGTTGATGCGACAGGACGAGCGCATTGTCGCCATCACCGCAGCTATGCCTGACGGCACAGGGGTCAGCAAAGTGATGAAAGAATTTCCTGAACGAACCTTTGACACGGCGATTGCCGAACAACACGCCGTCACTTTCGCAGCCGGTCTGGCAACCGAAGGCTATAAGCCTATCGCGGCGATTTATTCAACTTTCCTGCAACGCGCTTACGATCAAATCTTCCACGACGTCGTGTTGATGGATTTAGACGTGACCTTTGCTTTAGACAGAGGTGGAGTCGCTGGTGCCGATGGTCCTACACATCACGGCTTGATGGATTTCGGTTATTTGCGCCATATGCCTGGGATTGTGGTGATGGCTCCGAAAGATGAAAACGAATTGCGCCAAATGCTCAAGACCGCCGTGTATTACAACGGTCCCGCGTCGCTGCGTTATCCGCGCGGCAACGGCCTCGGCGTGGCTATGGATGCAGAGATTCAAGCGCTCGAAATCGGTAAGGCGGAGATCTTGCGCGATGGCACAGACGTAGCCATTTTAGGCATCGGCACACAGGTCTCTTATTGCTTGAAAGCTGCCGAAAAACTGGCGCTCGATGGCATACAGGCGACGGTTGTGAATGCTCGATTCGTCAAACCGCTTGATGAAGAATTGATTCTTGCATTGGCACGCACACATGGTTCCCTCGTCACGGTTGAAGATCACTACTTGATGACAGGCTTTGGCAGCGCCGTGCTTGAGTTGTTACAGCAGCACAAGGTTTACGATTGCCGCGTCAAATGTCTGGGCTTTGGCGACAAGTTAATTGAACACGGTTCACAAGGCTTGCTCCTGGCAAAGTACGGGCTTGACGGAGACGGCATCTACTCCAGCACGAAAGAGTTTATGGCAAGCAAATACAGCTTCGTCACATCGTAGAGAATGCGTCTAGTCATTACTTCAGATTGTCACGGAAAACTTCAAGAGGCAGAACTTCCTGCGGGCGATATTTTAATACTCGCCGGGGACGTTCTGCCTAATCGTTTTTCAATACCCGAACGCGACGCCTATTTTCAGTTGAACGAGTTGCAGGAGTTGGATAGGTATTGCGGGACCTTGAATTTTTCGCGCGTTTTGTTGATAGCCGGAAATCACGATTGGTTATTTGAAGTTGATAAGCTCGCCCGTCGTTCCCTGAAAAACATCTCTTATCTGGAAGACAGCGGAGTTGAAATAGACGGCGTGAATTTTTACGGCTCGCCGCATCAGCCCTGGTTTTACGACTGGGCTTTCAACCTGCCAAGAAACGGCAAAGAGTTGGCGCATTATTGGAGTTTGATTCCTGAGGACACAGATGTGTTGATTACACACGGGCCGCCTTGGGGAATACTTGATCAACCCTTCGGAAACTATGAACACGTCGGGTGCGAATTGTTATTGCAACGTGTTGAAGAGGTGAAACCAAAAGTTCACGCCTTCGGTCACATACACGGCTCGTATGGTCGGCAAAGAATCGGCGGGACCTTATTCGTTAATGCTTCGCTATGCAATGAAGCCTATAAGCCAGTAAACGCGCCGCACAGTGTTGATTTGGAGTAAAGAGAGTATCAAAGATGAACGCTAAAAAAGTTGCGCCACTTAAGCCAAACATCTCTTTCGATGTGCTGGATAAAATTGACATTCGCGTAGGCACGATCGAACTTGTTGAAGAGGTGCCGATCTCGAATAAGTTGGTCAGACTGACGGTTGATTTCGGCGATCACAAAAGAAAGATTTTGGCGGGGATGAAACAGGAGCGCGCCAATCCAAAAGAGATTGAAGGCAAGCAGGCGCTCTTTGTAGTCAATCTAGAGCCGAGGAAAATGGCGGGTGAAATTTCAGAAGGAATGCTATTCGATATAGGCTTCGCCGACGGCATCACGCCGGTTTTAGCAATGCCGGAAAGCCCGATTCCAAATGGCACGCGCGCCGGATAATGGGTCGCCTTTGCTCAACAGGTGTTATGGTTGCTTTCATATTTGCCCCTTGCTCACCGGAGCGTCTTCAAAAAATTTCGTAGTGCCTTCGGTGACGCTCGGCGGTGGCTCTGATAAAGCATTCATCGTCGGCGAAGCAAAATCTTGCGGCGCCGTGTTTCTTGATTGCGCTTGGCTTTCTGCTGGTGTATCAGCGATGATTCGCGGCGCAAATCTATCAGCCAGCGTGGCGATTGATTCGGCGAAGAAGGCGGCATAAATGATTTTTCCAATGCCTGTCAAAACCGGGAAAGCGGCAATGAGCCAAATTAATCTGAAGGCCTGCTCCAGCCCGTTTATGGGGTGCTGTGCCTGTTCTTCTATCAGTTGAAGGACGCCAGCGTCTAGTGCGACTCTGCCCAGATAAAACAACAATGCGCCCCACCCCGCGCCTAGGAGTACATTTGTCATACCCGCTTTCAAATTGTGCTGCCAGGAATAGGCGAGCCACTCTTTCGGCTTCGGGGTTTGCATCTGTTGACGTTTTGCCTTCTCCTCCGCGACTTTCGTCTTCGCTTCTTCGTACTTCAACCAATTATCATAGGAATCACCGTGTGTTTGCTCACGAATAGCTTTCTTTATATCGTGCCCGACGCGGCGCGAACTACGGCGACCGGCACGACGTGTGTCTCTGTTGATGGTCATATCGCCGACGCTCTCTTTCACATTTTTGACGATGGCATCCACATCAATATTGTCTTTCACGCTCTTGACGATATTTCCAACATTCACTCCGAGCATGCTGGTCTTACTTTCGCCTCTATCCAAGGCATGGTTGACGACTTCAAGATTGATGCCGCAAGACTTACAAAATCGTTGCTCTTCATCAAGTGCCTGTGCTCCACATTTCGGACAAAACATCACGCATCCTCCTTAAAAAGTCTGGCGTCTGGGGTCTCTATATTAGAAGTCAGCACCGGATCTCTCAATCCCTTTATTGATATAACCGCAAAGTTATTTTCCCTTCGCTACGACCTTCGGATTTCTGACATCGGACTCCAAACTTCAAACCTACGCCTCCAGACTCTTTTCATACGCTAACTCTAGCGCGAGAGTTTACATTTCAGATAACAAAATACTTTTCTCGCGTTCTGCTTTCACCATATCATTCAATCCTACCGTCAGAAAAGTACTTAAACTGTTGTAAAACCGCTTTACGAAGACACGGCAACGCAGCCGATTTCATCCTTGTCTGCGGTATCGCCGTGCCTCTGAATCATTGCGTCTCGCACCATTGACAACTGCACCACTGGCTTACCTTCCGGGACATCCAGTGGCTGTTTTTTATTTCGTGTTGTGGGAAATTTTACTGACTTTTGAATCTCAACGACTGCGGTAGTGAACGAAAAGTAGTGCTAATGATTTTTTCTCATCAATTGCCACGGGCTTATTGCGTTTGACTAAATAATCGCACAACCTTAGCCCGCGAAGCGGGCGATAGCATAAAGCCCAGGGTGGAGCGTAGCACAACCCTGGGTACTCAATGAGCAACTCTATCTAGCCCGTGAAACGGGCGATAGATAAAT
>JANMSG010000846.1:0-3352 GCA_031389065.1 Acidobacteriota bacterium
GTTTGGTATTTTAACGGATGAGCGCCACGAGCATTATTTTAACGAAGCGGAGCAGGAAGCGATTCGTTTGCACATCCCCTGGACGCGCAGAGTTGAAGAAGTGAAGACGAGGCGAAATGGCGAAGCCATTGAACTGCTTCGCCACATCCGCGAGAATCGCGATCATCTGGTGTTGAAACCGAATGACGATTATGGCGGACATGGAATTTACATTGGCTGGGAATCAGATGAAACTGCTTGGGACGCCGCGATTCAACACGCGCTTACTGGTGATTATCTTGTACAAGAACGTGTGACAACTTCAAAAGAGTTGTTCCCCTGGATATCTGAAGACGGCGTAAAAATGGTGGAACAACTGTTGGATATTGACCCGTTATTGTTCTTTGGAAAAGTTCAGGGCGCATTCACAAGGCTTTCTGTCTCATCGCTTGCAAATGTGACATCCGGAGCGGGTATGGTTCCGACGATGCTGGTCGAGTGATGCTCAATTTTGGATTTTAGATTTTGGATTTTGGATTCCATTTCTAGAATTCAGTCATTTGAGCAAGTTTTGAATCAATTCTCATCCAGATAAGAGGCAATCGTTAAATTTTTAATCCAAAATCTAAAATCTAAAATCTAAAATCTAAAATTGAAAGAGGTGATTATGGCGGATTTCACAATCGGGATCGAAGAAGAGTTTCAAATCATAGACCCTACAACGCGAGAGTTGAAATCACACATCACGGAGATGATTGAAGAAGGCAAGATGATTTTGGGCGAGCAGGTGAAGCCTGAATTGCATCAATCTATGATTGAAGTCGGCACGGGCATCTGCAATAACATAACAGAGGCTCGCACGGATGTAATCAAACTCCGCAAGGCGATTGCTGAGCTTGCCGGAAGAAAAGGCTTACGGATTGCCGCAGCTTCAACGCATCCCTTCTCCAGTTGGAAAGACCAGAAGATTACCCCGGACGCGCACTACGAGGAATTGATTAACGAAATGCAATTCCTGGCTCAATCGTTACTGATTTTCGGTATGCACGTTCATGTTGGCATTGAAGACCGCGAAGCACAGATTCGCATCATGAACGAGTTGACCTATTTTTTGCCGCATCTACTGGCGATGTCTACAAGTTCGCCGTTTTGGATGGGAACAAAGACGGGACTGAAAAGTTATCGCTCAGAGGTCTTCAAAAAATTCCCACGCACTGACATACCCGATCATTTTCGCTCTTATTCTGAATTTGAAAATTACGTCGCATTGTTATTAAAGACCGGCTGCATAGATCGTCCGAAAAAGATTTGGTGGGATGTGCGTCCGCATCCGCATTTTTCAACCCTTGAAATTCGTATTTGCGATCTTCCTGCAAAAGTGGATGAAGTGCTCATGCTCGCGGCTTTAATTCAAGCACTGGTTGCAAAGTTGTATAAGTTGCACAACAAAAATCAAGGCTACAGGATTTACCATCGCGCCTTGATTCAAGAGAATAAGTGGCGCGCTATCAGGTGGGGCATTGACGGCAAGCTGATTGATTTCGGCAAACAGAAAGAGGTTCCGGTGCGCGATTTGATTTTAGAATTGCTCGATTTCGTTGACGATGTCGTTGATGAACTGGGCAGTCGCAAAGAGGTCGAATATGTTCACACGGTCTTGAAAGAAGGCACCAGTGCTGATCGCCAGTTGCGAATTTACGAAGAGACGCAAGATTTTAATGCAGTCGTTGACAATCTAATTACTGAGACTATGCAGGGAGTCTATTAATTTATCCAATAGTCCGTAGCCTGTAACTTATTGATCGCCAAATATTGTTTGCAAAAACTGGAACTCGCTTTGAATAGAATTGCCAAAGTCTACGGGCTACGGACTACGGACTCTTGCGGACCAACTCTCTGAATACTTGCCTTATAATTGACTACAACTTTTTATCCGCTTGAAGTATCAAAAAGAAGAGATCAAAATAATCATGAGCTTTCGGTTGATAGAGATACTGCATGGGAGGATTCCAATGTTTAGACAGAAGAATATCACAACATATTTAAGCATTTTGGCGATGTTAGCCACACTCGCAATGCCTTTTGCTTCGCTTGCGCAAACTCGTGTCATCGCGCCGAAAAATCCTTACAAGCCGGAGGATGACGTGAAACTTGGCAGGCAAGCCTCCGCAGAGGCTGAAAAACAGTACCCGATTTTAACTGACAGAGAGGTCACAGATTATATTGTGCGTGTCGGTGATCGCCTGGTTTCGGCAATACCAAGTGAATTTCAACACCCGCAATTTCGCTATTCATACAAAGTCGTCAATGTAAATGATCTCAATGCATTTGCGTTGCCGGGAGGCTTCACCTATGTCAATCGCGGTTTAATTGAAGCAGCAAAGACTGAAGGAGAGCTGGCTGGGGTTATGGCGCACGAACTGAGCCACGTCGCTCTCAGACACGGAACCGCGCAATATGCCAAGTCTCAAAAGGTTGGTATATTGGCGGGTATCGCGGCAATTGGCGGCGCGATTCTCGGCGGGCAAGCCGGAGCCGCTGCCGCACAAGGTGCCGTAGGCGTTTACTTTTTAAAGTATGGACGCGAGTACGAAAGGCAGGCAGATACGCTTGGCGCACAGATTATGGCTCGCGCCGGATATGACCCTAGAGACTTAGCCAATATGTTTCGCACTCTCGAACAACAAAGCGGCGGCAAAGGTGGTCCCGAATGGATGAGTTCTCACCCTAACCCCGGCAATCGTTTTGAAGCCATTAACAAAGAAGCCGATTTACTGCGCGTGGTAAATGCGAATAATGATGACCGAGACTTCAATCGCGTCCGGGCAATTTTACGGGATATGCCTAAAGGGCGTTCGTCACAAGACATTGCGAGAAACGATGGACGAACCAATCAGCCATCCCGCACAGGTTCAACCTCAAGACGCGGTGAAGCGCCCTCGCGTTCTCTAGAGAATTATCGCGGAGCGAATGGCCTTTTCCAGGTTGATTATCCCTCGAACTGGCAAGCTTTTGAAGGACAGAATGGTGGTGTGACCTTTGCTCCTGATTGGGCTATCGAAGGAAACGATATAACCAGAGGCGTGATTGTAGGCACCTATACACCCCAAGGAAACAGAGGTGCTGTGACTCTTACAACAGCTTTGAACACCTTGATTAATGATTTGAGACAATCGAATGCCTATCTGCAAGAAGACCGTAGAGGCAGATATACAGAGCGACTGGCAGGGCGCAATGCGATGGCTACGTATCTGTACGGCAGAAATCCTTCGGGATATGAAGAGCGCGTTTGGGTTGTGACTAGACCGAGCGGCAACGATGTGATTTATATGGTCTTCATAGCGCCAGAGCAGGACTTTCAACAGTACAAAAC
>JANMSG010000288.1:0-4001 GCA_031389065.1 Acidobacteriota bacterium
GTGGCGAGATCTCAATGACCCTGACATAGCTCTTACTTGAGCTTCTTCGCAGGCATATTCTGTCCGCCTTGATGCAAAATTAATTGCGTCACCTGCCCTTTGTCGTCTCTGACAAAGGTGATTTGTGCGTCCACCACTTTATAGAAATACTTGGTCTCTGATTCCGCGAACACCTGAAATCTGGGTTGATCTGTCGCCTGCGCAAAGAGCTTGTCTTCATCTTTCGTTACGGTGAGTTTGAAATTCGCAGCAAGCTGATATTCGCCAACATACGCTTCAAAAATCTTCGCGTCAACTTTGATTTCCGCGCGCTCTTTTGGGGGCGCGAATTTCTGCAACTCGAATTTGCTTTCGAGAATGTGCATCCCTATGTCGTCTTGTCCCCACCCTGAATTCGATAGAACAACAACGGCTGCGCGTTTCGTCGGGTCAAAGCCTGTGAAAGTTCGATAGCCGCCAGTGCCGCCATTGTGCCAGATAATTTCCGTCTCGTGCCTTTTGTTGATATGCCAGCCGAGAGCCACATCACCTTGTTTACCATCGGCGGATTTTGGCACTTGATGGCTCTTTTGCAGCACTGGCAAAAGCTCTGTTTGCACAAGTCCTAAATTTGCAGCCATAAACTTGAGCATATCGTTTACCGTTGAACGCAAAGCGCCCGCGCCCTCAAGCGTTATGATGTCCCAATTCGGTGTCGGATTCAAATCCGTGCCGTGACCGGTTGCCAGACGCGATTTCTGACCCGCAGAAAGAGTGATGCGCGTGTCATTCATCTTGAGCGGTTTGCAGATGCGCTCAATGACCAGCGTTTCGTAATCTTTTTTCGTTTTTAATGTCAGGATGTGACCGAGTAGTCCCATACCGACATTCGAGTATTCGTACTTACTGCCAATGTCGCGTGGCAGCGTGTAGGTTGAGAGAAATTCATAAAGCTGTGCGACGGTGTAATCGGCGAAAGGATTTTTCGAGTCTTTGGGTTTGAAATTTGTTGGCATACGCGGTAAAGCGGAAGTGTGCGTAGCCAGATCGCGAAGGGTTATCTCTTTGCCGTTTCTCGTCGGAGTTTTGACGGTTTTAGGAAGGTAGAGCGAAATCGGGTCATCGAGTTTCATTTCGCCGCGTGCGACCATATCGGCAAGCAGAATGCCTGTGAAGACTTTGGTGATTGAGCCGATTTCAAACAACGAATCAGCAGTAACCTCGCGGATCTCTTTCACATTCATCTTGCCATAATTGATTATTTTTGTGCCTTTTTCATTGATGATGCCGATGGCGATGCCAACGCCTTTTTTATCAACGTCAATTCGCTGTTGCAGGATTTTTTTTATCTCAGCTTCATCTTGAATGGATTGAGCAAAGGTGAAAGGTTGCAGGATTGCAAAGAGTGAAAGCGCGACACACAGACGCCAAAGCAAATTTTTCACAGAGAAAGCCTCCCATAAAGCTGATTGAAAGCGCAGTTAAAATATCATTGCATCACTGGGCAGACAAGAAGTCATTAAAAGCCTCAAAAGATAAGTGCTCGCGTTCAGGTATAATTATTCGTGTCCTTGCGATAAATGAATCTGTAAATTCTATCTTTATTTAAATCTTTTTTGATTGATGCTTTGACCTTACTCTTATCAGGCAGGTTGTAAAATTTATCAAAGAAAGCCCATGCATGCTTCTCTTTACCGGCGTAAATGAAATTCAAAAACATTTCCGTCATTTCACGAAAATAATCACACTCTTCAATTGCCTGGTTGTTTGTGAGAGAAGGCTTTTCAGACGTTGGCTTCAAGTTCCCGACTCGATCTTCGATGCCTTCGAGTGTATAGCTTTCCAAAAGATGATTAGCGGGAAGATATTTGTCGGCATTTTTATTGTACTTGAAAATAATTACAGGTTGAGGCGTGCACAACAGATTATAGGTTATGCCAATGCTTGTGCATCCATAAGTCACTACCTTGAGTTCATTTGTACCATCCTTATCAATATCTTCTACCCAAAGCTCCTGTCTCGAACCGCCGTAATCATTCGTATCAAAGAGTACGCGATACCGAGGAGATAAACTGATAACCCAAAACCTTCCACTGCGAGGTTCCGTTTGCCCTATGATCAAGTGTTTTGATTGGCTACCCGATACATTGAGCCAACCAAAATCCGGGCTTGTGAAACTGAAATCGTTATATTCAAACTTGCTTATGCTTTTTCCTTTTCTTTTCAAAATGGAATAGGGAACTGTTATGGGGGCATCTTTGCGCTCTTCTTTTACCCAAACTTTCTTTGATGTTTTGAGAATTGTGTAGCCATTGTATGAAAGACTCTTTTGCGTCTTCGGGACAAACAGGTCATAGGCAGATTTTTCATTATCATTTTCTTGCGTTTGATCTGGCTCAGGAGTTACAGGAGACTGATTCATCTGGCTCGCTTCATCTGGCGCAGTTTTCTGAACCGCTGTTTCAGGCTGTAATGGTTCGACATTCTGCGAGGATGGTTGGCTCGATTTACAAGCAGGAAGACTGAAAGCAATGACGAATAAAAGAGACATACGAAAGATGCAATTCATTGAAAAACTCCTGCGCGAGTTGATGGGAAATGGATGCTTGACTTGCACTTTACCAAGTGGAGATTTTCTATACAAGCAGAATGATGGTAGTAGGGTAATCGTGTGTTGTTGTCAATCTGCAAGAAATGAAGGAAGAAAAGAACCCGCGAAGCGGGTGAAAGCATAAAGCCCAGTGTGGAGCAAAGCGCAACGCTGGGTACGTAATGCTCAAAACTCGCGAGCCCGTGAAACGGGTGATAGATCAGTTGAGAAAAATCTATCGCCCGTTTCACGGGCTAGGAGAAATTGAATCGCTTTCACGCACGTGGCTCTATGCTATCGCCCGCATTCGCGGGCTAAGATTGAGCAACACAGCATTACTCCACTACTAGAATGATTGATGTGAACTGACTCTTTAAGACTTCAGCTCTCTTCGTCCTCAGCCTCAGCCTTCGCTATTTCATCCACGTTTAAGGTTCGCCGTGCAGTGTGTCTGATTCTATAAACGCGAACTACGTCCTCGTCAGCTTTTTCGTCGTATCCGATAGTGAAAAGAATTCTGTGAACGAATTTACGCTTACCATATAGAAGTTGTCTTATCTTAAAGCCAACCTCTTCGCTTTCGGGAGCAATTGCGCAGCGAGTCGGAAATTTTTCGAGAGAGTAGATGCTTTCTAACAAACCTTTAAACCAATCACTGGCGCTAGTTGGTGATTGCTCTCGTATCCAAAGAAAAGCGTCTTCCGCATCTTGAAGGACTGACGGAGAAATATCAACGCGATATGCCATGCTTTTTCCTGAGCTTTTCTAGAGCCTTTCGTGCAGGCTGTCCCTCTCCTCGCTCAAATTCCTCTGCCGCTTGTTTGATTGCCGCTACCGTTTCAACACGCTCAACTTTATCAAGCATCTCTTGGTAAGCCTCAGCGTCTTGCACAACGAGGGCGGCTTGACCGTTGATGGTCAGCACGAGCGGGTTTTTGCTCTTCTTCATGTGCTTCAAATACGAAGCCGTGTTTCGCTTAAAGTCTGTTAGAGATTGTATGTCTTTAATGTTAATCATAAAGCTTTCCTACATGAACCATTGCGGACGGGCAAGGTACCGTAGACTGTCTAGTCTGCGGCAGTCTACTGCCAGCAAGGCACTGGAAAACCAGCGGGCTTTGATTCAAATGCGCCGCAGACTAGACAGTCTACGGTACAGTTAGGACTTCTATAGTTGCCTCTTGCAATCCGAATAAGATGCAGATTCGATGCTATCGCAATAGGCTTCAATTATCAATCGAAGACTTGATACTTTTTTCAATGTGGCAAAATCTTTTGCAAAAACTTCCCTGTGTGCGAAGCGTCACAGGCGGCGATCTCTTCGGGTGTTCCTTCGGCGACGATGTAGCCGCCTTCGTAGCCTCCTTCGGGTCCTAAATCTATCACCCAGTCGGCGCTCTTAATGACATCAAGATTATGTTCGATGACCACG
>JANMSG010000322.1:0-6253 GCA_031389065.1 Acidobacteriota bacterium
GAATCGCAACCAAGCGGGCTTACTATTTTTCAGCTTAACAGTTGTAGCAATACTCTTTCTCTGTATAATGCTAATCTTTGAAGCAAATTCTTCCCTTTGAGGTAGCGATAGAAAATGTCCGAAGTCACAAATTCCCCTGCAAAAACCCATCGTTATATTTGCCCGGGTTGCGGCGCTGATTTATTATACGAACCCCACGACGGTTCTTTGACTTGCCCTTATTGCAATCGAAAAGAGGTAATTCCGCAAAGCAGCACAGAGGTTGTTGAACGCACATATGAGGAATACTTAACTGCTCATTCAAACAAGATGGCAACGATGGCTCCCAATGCACTGGAAGTGAAATGCGACGGGTGTGGTGCGACCGTGACCTTCACTCCACCAGAAGTTGCGGGCGAATGCTCTTTCTGCGGTAATCCAATTGTGGCGCAACCAAAAGCAGCTGATCCTTTGGTTGCGCCTGAAGCCGTTCTGCCTTTTCAAATAACCCGAAAGCTAGCAGATGAATCAATTAAGCAATGGCTATCGTCGCGTTGGTTTGCGCCGAACGCGCTGAAGAAGATGGCTTACAGAGAAGGTGTGAGCGGCATCTATCTTCCCCATTGGACATATGACGCGCACACCCTCAGTTATTACAGCGGTGAGCGCGGCGAGCATTATTACGTTACAGAGAATTACACAGACACCGACGCGCAAGGCAACACTGTACAGAAATCCAGACAAGTGCAAAGAACTCGCTGGCATGCGGCTTCGGGACAAGTGCAGCGTTGGTTCGACGATGTGCTGGTCACAGCAACGAAATCGGTGCATAAACAACGATTAGAATCGTTAGGCGCTTGGGATTTGAATATGCTGAAGCCATATGATCCGGCGTTTCTTTCAGGATTTAAAGCGCAACGCTACGAAGTAGAACTCGCTGAAGGATTTGAAGACGCGAAACAACAGATGGCTTCTGTGATTGATAGCGATGTTCGCAATGACATAGGTGGCGACGAGCAGCGCGTCCACGATATTCAATCCTCGTATTCGGGAATTACTTTTAAGCACATTTTATTGCCGATTTATCTGGGAGCCTACAGATTCAATCAAAAAGTTTATCAAGTGATGGTGAATGCACGAACCGGAGTCGTGCAAGGCGAAAGACCTTATAGCCTCTGGAAGATCTTTCTTTTTGTATTGCTCATCATCGCTGTGATTACTGTAATCAGTTTGATTGCCAATGCGAAAAAGTGAGAAAACAAATTGCAACCACTCGCGCCAAAATTTGGTCGAGTGGTTCTGGCTTTGTATAATCGAATCGAGAATTAGTTGAGAAAAAGGAATAACGGAGAATTTATGCAAGCGAGTTTTTTTTCTGCCGAGTTGAAACCAATCGCCGAAAAGGTTGAACATCAAGAGCGTTTATCTTTTGAAGATGGGCTGACGCTGTTCGAGTGTGACGACCTGATATCAATTGGCGCGATGGCGAATTTGATGCGTGAAAGAATCAATGGCGATTTCACATTCTACAACGTCAACCGTCACATGAACTATACGAACGTTTGCGTTTCGGATTGTGCGTTTTGTGGTTTCTATCGTCGTATCAAAGACCCGGAAGCTTACGAATGGTCTGTGCAGGAATGCGTTGATGTAGCCGCAAAAGCCTACAAGGAAGGGGCTCGCGAACTTCACATCGTTGGCGGCCTTCATCCTCGTTTGCAATTCGATTATTACTCTTCATTGTTAAGCGAATTAAAGAAAAATTTTCCTGATATGCACTTGAAGGCATTCACAATGGTAGAGATAGATCATTTGACGCGCATTTGTCGAATGACCGACGAACAAGTGATAAATGGACTGATCACAGCAGGCTTGGATAGTTGTCCGGGCGGTGGCGCAGAGATTTTTCGCGAACCTACACGCAGCAAAATTTGCGCTCACAAAACCACAGGCGAGCGTTGGCTGGAGCTTTCAGAAAAAGTGCATCATCAAGGCGTAAAGACCAACGCGACAATGCTCTACGGTCATATCGAGTCTCACGAAGACCGTATAGACCATTTGGTAAAATTGCGCCAGTTACAGGACAAGACCAAAGGATTTATGTGCTTCATCCCGCTGGCGTTTCACCCGGAAGGCACAGACCTGAAACATCTGCCGGGACCTTCAGCGATTGATAGTTTGAAGACCATAGCGATATCGCGTTTGATGCTCGACAACATTCCACATATTAAAGCCTATTGGGTGATGTTAGGTAAAAACATTGCGCAAGTAGCTTTGCGATTTGGCGCTGATGATTTAGACGGAACCATTAACCATGGCGGCACCTTGATGGAATCATATCTGGCAGAAGGCAACGACAATAATTTAACCAAGTCTGGCATTGAAGAATTGATTAAAGGTGCAGGTCGTATCCCTGTCGAACGAGATACTTTATACAACCCTATAATAACCGAAGTGAGATTAGAAACAGTTAAAGCTACACATCAACAGCTGCCGATTCTTAGTTAGACGCAATAAAGTGAGGTTGCGCGAAAGAGGCGAGCAACAGAGCATAGAGAAAGGAGAGGCAGCTAATAATAGGGATAAAAGTGATCCGGCTCTTGACTTTGTAACGAGCTTTGTCGCAAAGCAAAATAAGAATGACTAGGAGAACCTTCATAACA
The DNA here is from genome assembly GCA_031389065.1 of Acidobacteriota bacterium. Classification (GTDB taxonomy): domain Bacteria; phylum Acidobacteriota; class Blastocatellia; order UBA7656; family UBA7656; genus JACQDB01. Next base: position 2,643 of record JANMSG010000322.1, read on the forward strand.
TATACAACAATAGCTTGGGCCGTTGTATGCTGCTTTTACGCTTACTACTACGTGACATCAATTCTGTCGTTGCCAAATTCAAGTCCAGGATACGAGCAGGACTGGGATTTTCAATTGCTTATGTTTTTCATATTTCGTTTTCCGATTTTGCTGGTTGGATTGATCATATTTATAGTTGTGGAAGTCGCGTTCAATAAAAGTAAGAAGGCCATCTGAATCGGAAAAGCACTTACCCTCAAACTCTGGCTCTATTTCATATGCAAAAAGAGTTATTTGTGTTTGCCTTACTCTCCTTTGGTTTAATAATTCAAAGCCGTTCAAAACGTGACGAGAAGGACTGTAAACTGTTATAGTTTGCTTTACTCAATTTCAGTGGAGGACAGCATGGCCGATTCGGCAGGCGTTCCATCTGCGCCAAAACAAGCAAGAAGCAAACAAACAAAAGAAAAAATCATTCAAGCCGCCATTGAATTAATTCAACAGCGCGGCTACGAAAAGACTACCTCAAATGATATAGCCGCAGCAGCAGGCGTAAGCGTCGGCTCCTTTTACACCTATTTCACAGATAAACGCCAATTATTGCTGACGATTTTCGACAGACTCGCTGATGAATTTTCCAGGAATATTTTTGAGACGATAGGACCCGAGCATCTTTTCGATTCGGATGTTAGAGCAAATGTCAGGCGTTCAGTAGCGAATGCGCTTGATGATAAAGGCATATTTATTGGTATCCAACGCGCCATCCAGGAAATGGTTATGAAGGACGCTGAATTTGCAGAACGTCGGCGAGTGATTATGCAGCGGTCTATTTCAAAAATCCGCGAGTTGGTTTCGCTAGCAAAAAAGGCGGGTTTAACTTGGGATGTTGACCCTGATTCGGCAGCCTTCATTATTCATAGAGTGGTTTTCAACTTGTCACAGGATTACATCTCAGGGTTTTGTGGATTCGAGAAAGAGAAGGCTATAGACGCGCTCAGTGATATGATTCATCGGTATCTGTTCCAACCCAAAGAATGAACAATTTTTTTTAGAGCATTTTTCAGGGTGGAAGCTCAACCATCTCTTAAATCATGGTTCAGTTTGGCAGCAAGTCAATCCCTTAAATCTTCTTTCAGACTCTCGCTCAAATTGGTTATCACAAGCCCTTCCTGAACGTACATTTTGCAAGCCAACGCGCCTTTTACTTGGTCATCTTCACCTATGTACCAAATCTGACAGTTAACACAATCGCCGTTCCAACAATACTCCCCGACTGAAATTGTGTCCGTTTCAATGTATTGAAAACAGCGAAGGATTTTATTATTTTCGGGAACTTGAAATCTTTTGCCGCAAACATCTATTTCTACGAGATTATCGAAATTCTCGAACAGCCCTTCCCTCCATTCCGATTTAATCACATTTATACTCCAAACAGGGATTGTGCAATCTAGGACTTTGCTTTTGTTAAAAAGGCACTCAACACGCAGATCGCAATACAAGTAAAGCGGATAAAAATTAATCCCTTCAATTTATTGTAAGGAATCAATTCAGACGTCTGGACGAAGCCTCAACTCATCGCATTCTCTCGGAATCGAACCTCTGAGTGATCATCGAACCCTATGACAATGACATCACAAATGCCTACAAATAAACCGCTCTCGACCACGCCAGGTACAAACTTGATCTTCTTCTCCAGCACGGCAACATTTTCAATCCCATCAAACTTACAATCTACAATATAATTTTCGTTATCAGTCACAAATACTTTTCCATCTTTTACTCTGAGTTGAGGCGTGCAGCCTAATTCCTCCAGCAACCTCATTGACCTGGTCCAAGCAAAAGGCAAGACCTCTACAGGGACTGGATATCCTTTTCCTAACTGTGAAACAAGCTTATGTTCATCTACCACGATCACTCTCTGGCTAGAGAAAATCGCTACAAGCTTTTCTCGCGTCAAGGCACCACCGCCACCCTTTATCATGTTAAATTCGCCATCTATTTCATCTGCACCGTCTATGGCTATGTCTATTTTTTCAATATGGTTGAGGTTTGTCAGGGGAATGCCGAATTCCTTTGCTATCCCTTCGGTGTGAACAGAGGTCGGAATAGCTACGATATTCATTCCTTCGCGCACCAGTCGCCCTAATACCTGTATAGCAAAGAAAATTGTTGACCCTGTACCTAAACCAATTACTTGACCATCCTGGACAAATTCGACAGCGCGTTCTGCTGCTCGCTTTTTTAACTCATCTCTAATTTTTTCCATATTCAAATCTTTAAGGGCGAAGGCATTCACTCACATTGAAAAACCATTTTTGAACGAAGCAAAACATAACATTGAAATAATGCCGATTCAAATCCATACTTAATTTTATAGAGAACTTGGCAGCAAAAATTTGCTCTGTTACACTAGCCGCCAAGAAATCTTTGAGCAACTTGACTTAGGAGATTTTGGGAAATGAGCTTGATTATATATACCAAACCCGGTTGTCCGTATTGCGCGAAAGCACGTGAGTATTACAAGCAGAAGGGCATTCCTTTTGAAGACCGCAACGCGCAAGATAATCTAGATAATCGCAAAGAGATGTTCTTATACTCTGACGGAGACCCAACGGTTCCTGTGATTGTAAAGAACGGCAAATTACAACAGATTGGTTGGGAAGGTCGCGGCTGATCAGTTCATTAAAGTTGGGCAGTTTGTCCGACGCAAAATTCGTAGTAGTTTGAAGTACACATTCTTGAATATCAAACTTGTGAGGTGAATATGTCTTCGGATTCAAAACAGCCCGAATTTAAGGGACCAATGAGCAATCAATTAGCCGAACTTCGCGACTTAATTGATTGGCTTTGGAAAGAACATGGGGTGTCTTACGTTAAGGCTGGTGACAATAGAGTTTATGCTTTTGGCGATATTAAATATCTTGTTGTATTTGATGAATCGAAATGGGATGGTGTTATTGAATTCATTACACCGAAAGGAGCCGTTACCATAAAGCCCGGCGAGAATTTCAATTTCGATGTTTCAGGAACTGATCTTGATGAAAAGACCATTAAATTGATATTCAAAGAAGGGATTGATTACATCAGAAATTATTACGAAAACCGTTATTGGAAAACGCCACAAGCCGCCAGTAAATAGAGGTTGGGAAGCAACAACCTTGATTTTCAACCCTGGTTTTCTTAATCGCTCAACTATAATATTTCACTTATGAGCGCAGATATTCGCATAGGCACACAAGGCTGGAATTATGATGGATGGAAGAGGTCTTTTTACCCGCCTAAGACATCACCGAAAGAGATGTTGAGCCTATACGCAAAAGTGTTCGACACTGTCGAAATTGACTCGACCTTCTACGCAATACCGGCTGAAAATTCCGTGCGCGGCTGGTATGAAAAGACGCCTAAGGGATTTCTCTTTTCTGTAAAACTTCCATCAGAAATCACTCATAAAAACAGGTTGAGAGATAGCGAAAAGTATCTCACGGATTTCATACACCGAATGCTTTTGCTGAAAGAGAAGTTAGGGTGTGTTTTGATTCAACTGCCGCCTGATTTTCCTCCTTCTGAAAACAAAGCCTTAAGTAACTTCTTAAAGATTTTGCCTGGTGGGATAAATTTTGCGGTGGAGTTCA
>JANMSG010000852.1:0-8701 GCA_031389065.1 Acidobacteriota bacterium
GTCGGTGGTCGGTGGTCGGTAGGCTTTTGCCCGTTATCTGTTGCTTGGTGGTTGACATGATTTAATATTTACACAGCACCGCCAATCGTACTTTTGTCTTTTTACTTCCTAAGGCTTCTTTACAGTTGGTTCGGTTACCAGGCTCACTTCTGCGCCCGCCTGTTTTGCCAGATCAAGCACATAAGCAATGATGCGGTAAGGCGTTTCGCCGTCGCCTCGCACATAAACTTTTCTTTCGCCTGCTTGCCCCAATTTTTCCTGTAGCATTTTCGGCAAATCGTTGACATTGACCTGCTTTGCCTCTGCTTGCGTGCTCAAATACATATTGCCGTCTTTATCAATGCTAATAACGACCGAACGCGGTTTTGGTTGCTCAACCTTTGTCTCTTTGGTTTTCGGAAGATTGACATCTATGCCGGTTTGGAGGATTGGCGCGGTAACCATGAAGATGACCAGCAGAACCAGCATCACGTCTACCAGAGGTGTGACATTGATTTCCGAAAGCGAAGTCTGCGTTCGACCGCGTTGATTTGTAAAAGCCATCTATTTGTCCTTTAACGGGATACGGACTAAAATCTATTTAGAATAATGCCGCTCGACGATGTTCAACATATCGAGCGAGAAGCGATCCATTGCCGAGGTCAAGGTTTTTATTTTGCTCAAAAAGTAATTGTAAAAAATCGCCGCCGGAACCGCTGCCCCTATGCCTGCCGCTGTCGCTATTAAGGCTTCGGCTATGCCTGGCGCAACCGATTGAATCGAAGACCCCGAAGAGGCGCTGAGTCCTTGAAAGGCAATGATGATGCCCACCACGGTTCCGAAAAGTCCTATGAAGGGCGAAGCGTTTGCCGCAGTTGCCAGCCAACTTAAACTTTTTTCCATCTGCGTCACTTCATCTATAGTTGCCGATTGCATCACGCGATTGATGGCCTCGAAACTATGAATTTTATTTGCGCCGCTTTCGATCTGATTCATTACTTCTTCGTAGCCCGCCAGATAGACTCGCGCAATCGGGCTTTGCTTGCGAAACTCTGCTTCAACGAATAGGTCTGAAAGTTTCGCGTTGCGCGAATAGTGAGATAAGAATTCATCTGTATCTTTTTGCGAAGCTTTCAAGGTCCGCCATTTTGAAAAGATGATTGCCCAGGAGACCAGCGAAAAAAGCAGCAGCAAAAGCAATACGAATTTTGCAATCGGGCTGGACTTGAGCAATAAATCTATTAAAGAGATTCCCTGATTTTGCTGTGCTTGAAGGAACGCAATGTTTAGGCTGACGAGGTTGAACAATCCGTAATCTCCTTGATGATTTACGAGAAAGCTATTCTAACGACGGATAAATGCGAATGACAAGCTTGACTAATTCACGTTGGTAAAACATATTCATCGCCAATGCAAAAAACGCGACGTTTCCTACCCACAACGCTCGGTTCATTTACCTCGCTGGTCTTTCTTTTTCTATACGCGCCAATCATCGTGCTGGTGATTTTGTCATTCAACCGTTCGCGTTTCAACACCTCCTGGCAAGGCTTTTCCTGGCAATGGTATGAACTCGCCTGGAAAGATAAAGAGTTAATCGCCTCGCTGCGCATGAGTTTGATTATCGCCTTGGCAACGACAGTGATCGCCACAGTAATCGGTACAGCCGCGGCGCTTGCACTGGCGCGTTACCGATTCCGGCTCAAGCAATTTGCTGAAGCGCTGATTTTTTTGCCCGTCATCATTCCCGAAATCGTTATAGGGTTTTCAACCGCCGGGCTGTTTGGACTACTAGGTATCAGTTTCGGCATCAGCACGGTGATTGCCGCGCACGTTGCTTTTGCGATTTCTTATGTAGTCTTTGTGGTTCGCGCAAGGGTGGCAACCTTTGATCCGAAACTTGAAGAAGCGGCTATGGATTTAGGCGCAACTCCAATTCAGACATTTATTCGCGTTACATTGCCAATTATTTTGCCGGGCATTCTTTCGGCGGCGTTACTGGTTTTCACGATCTCTCTCGATGACTTCGTCATCACAAGCTTTGTGGCGGGACCCGGAGCGGCGACTCTGCCAATAAAAATCTATTCAATGGTCAAGACAGGGGTGACGCCAGAAATCAACGCCATCTCGACTGTCTTGCTCGTTGCGACTGTTTTGCTGGTCTTCGTTTCGGAAAATCTATCGAAAGGAAAATTTTCAGGTTGGACGATTGGTACAGGCGCGGCGACCATTGGCTTGCTTATTTTTTTCGCCTTAGGCGGGCAGACGCAAACCACAAAAGGCGGCGAGTTGAATGTCTTCATCTGGTCGAACTATTTACCCGATTCGGTGATTGCTGAATTCGAGCAGAAGTACAACGCCAAGATCAATGTGGAGTTATACGATTCAAACGAGGCATTGCTTGCGAAATTGCAATCAGGCGGCGCGAAATACGACATCATAGTGCCTAGCGATTACATGGTCACGGTGTTGAAAGAGCAGGGCTTGCTCGATGAAATCAACCTCGACGCGATAACCAATTTTTCAAATCTCGACCCGCAATTCGTAGGCTTGCCTTACGACCCGTACAACCAATATTCGGTAGCCTATATGTGGGGGACGACAGGAATAGCTTATCGTAGAGACAAAATCACCGAGCCCATTGATAGCTGGGCGTCTGTGCTGGATGAGCGATATAAAGATCGCATAGCGATGCTTGATGATGTGCGCGAAACCATCGGGGCGATGTTGAAGTATCAAGGCAGGACGCTAAACAGCACTGATGAAAAAGAGATCACGGAAGCCGCCTCGTTGTTGGCGAAACAAAAGTCTCTGGTGAAGGCTTATGACAGCGGCGGCTTTGATTTATTGTTGCTGTCGGGCGATGTATGGATTGCGCAGGCTTACAGCGGACAGATTGCCAAAGCGATGTTGGAGAATTCAAACATTGCCTACGTGGTGCCGAAAGAGGGCTGCACATACTTTGTCGATAACCTCTGCATACCTGGCAATGCCGAGCATAAAGCCTTGGCGCAAGAGTTTATCAACTTTGTTCTGGATTCAAGAGTTGCGGCAGACATAGCCAACGGCACAGGTTTTTCGTCGCCTAGTAAATCGGCTCGCGCCTTGATTCGCCCGGAGTTGCTGACCAATGAAGCCGCCTATCCATCACGTGAAGCACTGGAAAAATGTGAATTGATTAAAGAGATTGGGCAGGCGATCAGCATTTATGATCGCTTATGGACAGAAATTAAATCGCAATGAACAGTTGATGTAAGGGACAGGAGTAGCTAATTCAAATTGATTTGTTTTATCAGCCTTTCATTTCTTCTGTTTTCGATAAATGTGCGAATCATACCAATTGGCCAAACCAGTTTCCAGGTTATTAAAATTGCGCCTTTCCAGGTAGGACGATATTTTTGCGAAACCATATCGAGGTAGAAATAGCCGGCCTCAACCTGCTTGTTTAAATCTATCTGCATTGAACGACAAAGCTCAGTTACTACTTCTCCAACAGGAGGAAGGATACTGATGGCTCTGGTTTTTTCCCCTAATAAGTATCTATGAATTCTGTAAAGAGTCTGTGGGTCTTTAACCTTTCTCATTCGATAAATTTCTTTTCCAAGTATAGGACTATAGGCGCTCGGAAGATGACTATTATTGGTGTTCAATTCACACCCGTCAGCAAACTCAGTATAGAATTCTGTATAGTGTACAGACGTGCGAGGGGAAGTTCCAATTTGACATTCGATCTGAGTGACCATTGCAGCGTCTCCTTGTGTGGAATTCATAAATAGGGTTAGGAAGAGTGTAGTGGAATTTACCTGCCCTTTTGAATATAAATGCGCGACAGGAGAAAACCCTAAAGCCTGTAAGGTGTCTATATGTTCATAATAACTGGCAGGCAACTGTCGTCTGGCATCTTCGATTTCGATAGGAATGAATTGAGGATTCGCCAACTGATAATGTGTGAAATAAATGGCAATAGGACCGATAAAATATTGTACGAATAGATGAAGAGACAGGATGATGACACCAATATAAATCAGCCAATAATAAATCCCCATATTTGCCTCAATAAATAAAGAATGGATGATTGAACAATCACGGATCAACTCTGCTTTTTTCTTTCAGACAGAAGCGACAGTTAAAATCAATTTCGTAGCTTTGCCATCAAATCCTCGTCGGCTTCTAATCTTCGCAAAGGCATAGATTGTTCGCGGTTGACTCGCCCGGTCATTGCCGGAGGTTTCTCTGCGATATTACCGGATGCGGATGGATTTGGAGGGAGAGTTCCTGTTGCGGAAGTGCGGGCGATTGGCGAAACGGGTCTGCGATATTCGCCTGAAGCTCTTGAACCGACAGGGCTGCGATACTCGCCTGAAACTCTTGATCCGGCGGGTGCGCTTGGGATACTGGTCGCGTTCAACCCGCCAGTGACGCGAGCTTGTAAGGTCTGGTCAACGAGTTTCGTTCCTACTTTCGCGTCTAAAATGCTGCCGATGTTGATGAATAATTTTATCAATCCGACAAGGGCGAGCAAGAGTGTAATGCCATAGGCGAACGGCGCATTGGTGATTAATAAATATGCTATGACGGCTGCGATTAGTATAGCAGCTCCGATGGCAGCGCCTTTGATACCTTCGCTGATTTGACGCCGCACCCTTTTAAACTCGCGGTCTCGTCCGGGTTCAGTAACTGCAACGCTACCATTGATGGCTTGTGTGATAATTGTAAGATTCATCCCGCAAGACTTGCAGAACTTCGCTCCCTCCGTGGACTTAGTTGAGCAGCTTGGACAATACATTTTTCTCTCCAATTAAAATGACTTGGGGTAAATCAGCGGCTAGTTTGTGAGGGCAGAATTGCAGTATAGCACGGAAGGTTGACGCGCTCTACAGTAAATAGCTACACTCGATTCAGACTTGTTTTCGGTGGAGGTTTAGTTGATTTTCAAAAGGCAACTTCTCTTTTTTGTAGCGATGATGGCACTGCTTTGTACGAATGTGGTGAGTTTCGCGCCTGCACATGCCTGGCATAAGAGCCAATCTTCCGGTATCACCTATCCGATTGTAAAACGCGATTCGTTGCTCAACGGGCTGCAATTTATTACGCTGGAAAAGCCCGGAACGGGAACGGTCTCTTTGCGCGTTCGCATAGGCAGTGGCGCTTTGTTTGATCTTGCCGGAAAAGGCGGACTGGCACACATTACCGCTGCAATGCTTTTGAAAGGTGGCGGCGGCTTCACTGCCAAAAACGTTGAAGATACCTTCGAACAATTGGGACTGACAGTAAACATCAATGTGAACTGGGATTCAACAGATCTAGAACTGAGCGGGCCGGTTGATTCCTTAGAAGCGATGTTTGATTTGTTAGGGCGTTTAGTGATCACACCGACCTTTGATCAGAAAGAGTTCGAGGCGCTGATTGCGCAAAGAACCGCCACGCTGAAAACCGAAAATACAAGCGAAACGGATGTCCTAAATCGGAAAGCTGCTGAGGTTGTTTTTGGCTCACATCCTTTCGGAAAACCAATTCGCGGCACCAGTGATTCCATGAAACAAATTAGCAGGCAGGATTTGCTCTATTATCATAAGAAATTTTATCTCGCGAACAATGCTTTGCTGATTGTTTCTGGAGATGTGACGGCAGAAACGGTCACAAAAATTTCACGCTCAAAATTAGGCTCCTGGAAAAAAGGAGATAAGATTGCGCCCATGTTTCGTCCACCTGAAACCCACGCAGCGCGTCGCATTGTTGTCCTTGATCGGTCGGATACGCAAGCACCGCAAGCGATTCTAGAGCAGGTTGGAACTTCTCGACGGGCGCAGGATTACTTCGCAGCGCTGGTAATGAGCGAAGTTCTTCGAACCAATCTTACGAAACCACAAGTTGAAAAATTCTCCTTAGACTTTGAGCCAAGAATGATTGAGGGCGTTCTACGGGTTCGCGTTAAACCGTCTACCGATAATTTGATTGCTTCTATAGATCAGGCGCTGGGTTTGATGTCCACCTTGCAAACCACTGCGCCTTCAATAGAACAAGTGGAAGCGGCTAAGGCTTTGCTCATTGCCAAATATGCGGAGAATTTGAAAAGCAATCCAGCAGATGTTTTGTTTGATGTAGCGTAGTATGGCTTGGGTAACGATTACCTTATTAGTTATGTGGACCGCATTCGGGTCATCACGCCCGTAGACGTTCAAAAAGCAGCGCAGAAATACCTGAAGATGCAAACTGTCGCCATTGTGATTGCGGGGAATGCTAAAGCCTTGGAAGGCGATTTAAAAAAACTAGGCAATGTGACCATCACACCATAATTTATAGTTGAAACACTTCTCCCTCTTAGCAGGTAGACGACAGAGGATCGCAGTCTTTATTCCATCATGACTTCTCAGATCGAAGAATTAAAACCCAAAGGAAAAGCCGCGCAGGTGCGTGAAATGTTTGGCGAAATTGCGCCACGCTATGATTTTCTCAATCACGTTCTCTCTCTCAACATTGATAAAAGGTGGCGTCGTTATGTGATCAGCAAAGTTAAAGAGGTCTTGAATAAGCCCGATACTCTGGCGCTTGATCTGTGCTGCGGAACTGCAGATTTGTCGCTAGAACTTGGCGCGCTGACTCAAACCATTGGCATAGATTTTTGTCATCCGATGTTGAAGATCGGACTTGATAAAGTTCGCGCCTCAAAACTGCCGATTCATTTGGCGGAAGGTGACGCGCTCCATGTGCCGATGGCAGATGAAAGCTTCGATGTTGTAACCATGGCATTTGGGTTACGAAATCTTGAGAGCGTTGAGGGTGGTCTACAAGAAATATTCAGGTTGTTAAAACCATTGGGTCGAGGTGCGATTCTGGAATTTTCACAGCCGCAGATTCCGATTTTCAAACATCTCTTTCAATTCTATTTCATGAAATTATTGCCCCGCATAGGCAATGTCATTTCCGGCTCAAACTTTGCCTATCAATATTTGCCTGAATCTGTACAACAATTCCCCGGGCAAAAGAGATTGGCAGATATGATGAAGACGGTTGGCTTTTCTCATGTTGGATATTACAATCTTTTCGGTGGTGTCGCTGCGCTTCACATTGGCGACAAGAAATCAGAGACTGTCTTGAACACATTTTTATAAAGGGAAAATATGCAAACCGAGGCGATTCGATTCTTTTTCGAGCGATATAATTTGACCTATGGCGAGATAGATAAATTGCTCGCTGTGGCGCTTGCAAGAGGCGGCGATTATGCAGACCTATATTTTGAATACAGGACCTCAAACAGCGTTGGTGTAGAAGAACAGATTGTTAAATCAGCAACCAAATCCATTTCTCAAGGCGTAGGCGTGCGCGTTATCATAGGCGAAAAGACCGGCTACGCGTACACGGACGAGATCGCCTTTGAAGCCATTAAACGAGCGGCTGAAACCGCCAGTCATATCGCAAACAGTAATCAAGTCTCACAAAACATTGGCGTTAACGCGACACCGAATTCGCATAACCTGTATGCCGTCGAGACCTCTGTTTCCGCTCTGGAATTAAGCCGCAAGATTGAGTTGATTCATCAAAGCGACAAAGCCGCGCGCGCTTGTGACAAGCGCATACGCGAAGTCCAGGCGTCCGTTGCAGACGAGTTCAAGTATGTGATGATTGCATCTTCAGATGGGCGATTAACAGGTGATGTACAACCTCTGTCGCGCTTTTCGGTTTCCTGCATAGCCGATGACGACGGCAACCGTCAAGTTGGGCGTGCGGGCGGCGGCGGCCGCGTTGACGCGAATTTTTTCGAGACCGACTTGACCCCAGAATTCTTCGGGCAAGAGGCCGCCCGCCAGGCAATCATTCAACTCGACGCGATAGACGCACCAGCGGGAGCTATGGAAGTTGTGTTGGGCCCGGGTTGGCCAGGAATTCTACTGCACGAAGCTGTAGGTCACGGGCTTGAAGCCGATTTCAATCGCCGGCAGACCTCTGCGTTTTCCGGAATGATTGGTGAGCGCGTCGCATCAGAGTTATGCACAGTTGTAGATGATGGCACCATCCCTTATCGTCGCGGCTCTTTGAATATTGATGATGAAGGCGAGCCTACCAGTCGAACAGTTTTAATAGAAAACGGTATTTTGCGCGGTTATATCAATGACAAATTAAATTCAGGGTTGATGAATGTAGGGCGTACAGGTAATGGCAGAAGGCAAAGCTACAAACATATGCCTATGCCGCGAATGACCAATACCTTTATGCTCGCGGGGACAGATACGAAAGAGGATATCTTGCGCTCTGTGAAGTATGGACTCTACGCGGTTCAATTCGGTGGAGGGCAAGTTGATATTACCAGTGGCGAGTTTGCATTTTCAGCTTCGGAAGCCTATTTGATTGAGGACGGAAAAATAACTGCACCTGTGAAAGGGGCAACGCTTAGAGGGAGCGGTCCTCAATCCCTCAAAAACGTCGTAGCCGTAGGGCACGACCTCGAACTCGATCAAGGGGTTGGTGTTTGCGGAAAAGATGGACAGAGCGTGCCTGTTGGCGTTGGACTTCCGACCATAAAGATTAGCGGCATGACGGTGGGTGGAACCAAAATAGAATAGGTGGTCGGGTGCAACCCAGACAAAAATAACAGACGACTGAAAAAGAATACTAACGATGGAATTAACCAAAGAATTTGCCGCAGACCTAGTGCAGGAAGCAATAAAGTATGGAGCAAGCGCTGCTGAGGTTGTGATTAAGCAGCACACAAACTTTTCCGTAGGTG
>JANMSG010000379.1:0-5492 GCA_031389065.1 Acidobacteriota bacterium
GCATTGCTCGCCTCTTCGCTCAAATTGTCCCACTTCATCTCTTGCGCAACATAATTGAGGAATCCCTGTAGCGGGTTACGCAGCGCCTGATCATCAAATGTTGTATTGGCAAAGCGAACCTCGGTAATGCTCACCTGCCCGTCATCGTTGCCATCAAGCGTATGGAAGACATCGGTAATTGTGGAGGGCGACTGCGTGTAACTGCGAACCTGCGTGATAGCAGTAGCGTCCAGTTTGAGCAAATTGACAACCGTCTCGGCAGCTTTGGCGCGGATCTTATTGAACATTTGCTCTCGTGCTGCATCTGCGCCAGGAGTCGTCGAACTGCTAATGATGCCAACCGCATTTATCGTCAGGGTCACGCCACCCGTGATGCCCGGAAATTCCGGCTCGGCGACCAGTAAAAAGTCGGTGCCATCAACGTCGCCATCACCGTCGGCATCTCCGGCAAGCTCAAAGACATAACCGTCGGCTCTGCCTGTCGTTACCAGCAGGTTGAACGTACCATTCGCCGTAGGCGTACCGCTCAATACTCGCAGGTCTGCAAGCTCATCGGGATACTGACCAGTTATTGCAAAGTATTCTTGCGAAGCAAGGAGCAAGGCGGTCAAATTCGCAGTGGCTTTATCTTTGGCGTAGTCTTCGCGCTTTTGTTGAATCACCGGCAGCAGAAGCCCGATCAGAACGGCGATGATTCCCACCGCCACGAGCAATTCGATGAGCGTAAACCCGGCGCTTTTATTTCTCCCGCTTTGTATATTTTGGCTTTCGATAGTTGAATCATTGGTTGTTAATTGCAGCAGTAAATTTGTAGCTTTCATATCTTTCTCCCTCTAAATTTTTTGTCCCCGCAAATCGTTGCGTTGACGTGGAAATATTTTTGGTTCATCAAAATCTTCGTTCTTGACGAAAGCCGTTTATCGAAAAAACCAACACGACACGTGCGGCTGCGGCGATAATTAAATTTCCCTTCAACATTTTTCTTTGCCCTTTTTTGATATCTGTTTTGTCGCAAATCAGAACACGGAGCGGTAGCATCGTGTGTATCACCCGTTCACTGCCGCCCCTGTTCTGACCCGACACCAAGGCTCAGATATTCGTGCCTTCCTGCACCGCTCCATTAAAATGTTTCGGCTTGTTTTGCAACGAACACCTTTCGCTCATAGCGAATTATTGTGCGCCGAAGTTGATGTCGCCGTTTGCCTGGAAGCCTTGCGGTCCGTTGTCATCGGCGATGACAGGATTTTGCGACAGAATGGCGATTGCGAAAGAGCCGTTATTGAGCGGAAGAGCGGGGGGGAACCAAAGCGATGCTGGCGCATAAAGCACATTGTCGACCGGTAAGGTCACAGCCAGCGAGCTGCTTCCTGACCGACCGTGCAAAATTGCTCTTCTGAAACTGCCCATCAACAAAACATTTCCCGTCGCATTGTCAGTCACCTGAAATTGGCTTAGTTGTCCGTTTGGGTCGCCTAGAAACAGATGCCAGACACCCTGTGCATTGATCTGGTAACTGGCACAGTTCCCAACCATTGAGCTAAATTGCACGGAAACATTGGGGTTGAAGCCGAAGCCAAACTTGCTTCTAATAAACGCATCGTTGGTTTGGAGTACGAAGTTGCCGTTACACCCGCCGCTAAAGAAGACGTTCGGAGCAGGTGTGTTGGTTCCGACCGTTGCGATGGCAGTTACGGCATTGGCATTCGGCTGCACACTAATAACAATCATCAGACATAATGTTAATTTCAATAATAAACTGATAGCTTTCATATCTTTCTCCCTTTATGTTTTTCGTCCACGCAAACAGTTGCGTTGACGTGAAAATATTTTTGGTTCATCAGGCAAACCTGTGCAAAGTCAGTCCCCCCTGCGCCCGGGGGCGAGTTTTCAATGGTTTCCAGGAGTGACCCGCTCTGTAGGCGCAGGTGGTCTCGATAGGCGATTGCCTATTCTTTACCTACTCTTGTTCAGGTTTGTGTAATGAACCGCTTCGTTAGAATCGTGGATTCAATAAAGTGCAAGTTCAGAGTTGCGCCTGCAGGCGTGAGTTACCGTAGACGCTTGACGCCTACAGGCGCAACTCTGAACCTCATAAAACTGCCTCTTATTTCATCCGCAATCTTTAGTCAGTCATCGCGTTGGCACACGCTCAAAGAATTCCCAGATGACGCCCATGTAATTCCATTCGGGCCAGCGGTGCGCCAACACCGGATCAATAACGGAAACAGCGGTATGACTACTCGAGGGGTTCAGGTAGGCGGTTGCCTGCACCCGCGACGGTGTATCGGGAAGAACAACATTTGAACTTGTCGTCGCGCCAATAAAGAGCCGCCAGGAATCCACTTTCACTTGGAACGACGTCAAAATCCTCTCAAACTTTTCATCGAAACCACCTTTCTCAGGCATTTTCACATCCTCTCCGCCTTGCAGAAGAAGCGCCGACATGGGCGTACTGCCCGAGGCGATTGGATCAATGATTTCCCAGGGAGAATTCCGTGGCAGCGTATTCTTTGCGCCAAACTCTCCAGCTACTGTGGCAATAGCCGCGATGCGCGCCGAGATGAGGGGATCGGCAGCCAGTTGATAGATGAGATGCGCGCCTCCCGAAAAACCCACGAAGTAGATGCGGCGGTTGTTTATCGAATAATTGTCCAACATTACATCAATCAGGCGATTCATATAATCAACGTTGACGGGATCACTCCAATAATAATTGGTGCTATTTGGCGGCGCGTCCGGTTTGGGCAGTCCATTTGGGAAGACGGCGATGAAGCCTTGGGACTGGGCATATTCAACAATGCGTTTGTCGGGGTCATACATAACCGAAGCATCGCCGCTGCCGCCATGCAGGGCGAACAACAAAGGAACGGGGGTTCCAGACTGATAGCCTGTTGGGACGTAGAGAGAGACCGGACGGCGGACGCCATTAAACCTCACAGTAATGGTCTCGATTATCCCCTGCGATGCAGTGGGTGTAGAGGGATACAATTGGGTAGCGTGCCCTGTCATCGGTAGACCGAAGAGAGCAAGCGCAAGCAAACACATCAGTGTGCGAGCCCGACCCGAAGCCACTGCTGTTGTCAATATCGTAATAAAAGTTGCTGCTGTTATATGGTTCTTTAATACGTTCATGGTAAATCTCCTTGCTATTTTGAAGCAGTAGATAAACCTCTACCTGAAGCACATTCCCTTCACCTGTGTGCCGGCTGTTTTCAGATAGAGAAACCCTGAGTGAGTCTTCAACACGTATGCGGAGAACTCACGCGGGGTTCAGAGATGCACCTCTGGCGATTCAAAATCGTCTTCTGTAAGGCGACTCCGACGCTCAATCAAGGAGGCTTCCCTGATCTGTCCGAGTAATTATTTGGTTGTCTTTGAAGCGCCACGCGGGCGCTTGCGGCAAGTCGGCTATGGTAGCCGAATGGTATTAAGGTTCCTTCTTCGATGCCTATCTGTACAGGTTATCCTGTTCGATATGTGGCAAGATGTGTACGAGGCGAGAGTTGCGGATGCCCCTAAAGGTGCCATCCCTATCTATGTACTTCGCGGCTTTTTGAACGCCACCATTTGGTGCGGAAATCTTTGCACAGCGGCGAGCTTTTGCCGTTTTTGCTAGCGATATATACCCTTTGTCGAAGGGGGCTTTGTTTTTTGCCTCTGCTTTTTCAACAGAGAGTATGGCAAATGCCATCATGATCATCAGGGTAGTGACTGCGGTTGCGATAGTTTTTTTGAATCGGTTCATTTCAATAATCTCCTTCTCTTTACAATCTCTATTTGCAATCAATTTCAATAATCAAATTTTAATATCAAATCTCAATAATTCTTCTTTTCTACCTCATACGAACTGATTAGACGGAAGCCTTTTAAAAAAAGTTTGAGTATGTTTTGCAGAAACTCTCGCCCCACGTCCTGAAGATAGGGCATAGGACAGGCACCCCAAGATCGGGAGGTCAGAACCGGGAGCGGTAACGACCGGGTGTAGATAAAACCCGGTCGCTAGCGCTCCTGGTTCTGACTTTGGATAGGCTACAATAAAACTCTGAAAAAACAATTGCGCTACTTTTGGAACTTTTCGACCGCGCAAAGTGAATAGTAGATGTCAGCCTTTAATTAATCCTTCTTACTAAGGTGTAGATGGCGGTATCGACAAACACCAGCGATTACGAACTGCTGCAACGAATGATGACGGGAGACGAAGAGTCGTTCATCTCGCTTTATCGTCGTCGGCAAAGCAGCGTTTACAGGTTCGCTCTGCAAATGAGCGGCTCGGCGAGCATCGCCGACGATGTGACGCAAGAGGTCTTCATGACCTTAATGCGCGAGGCTGCAAATTACGATGCAACGCGAGGCACGGTCTCGGCTTATTTGTATGGCATCGCGCGCAATTTCGTTTTGCGAAGAATTGAAAAAGAGCGTCGTTTCGTTTCGATGGTTGATGAAGCGGATGAAAACGATTTTCAAGCCTCTGAGAACTTCGTGGCCTTGGATGATCCGCTCGGCGACTTGACGAGAAGCGAAACCATTGAAGCCGTTCGGCAAGCCGTTTTGGCGCTGCCGGCGCGTTACCGCGAAGTGGTTATTTTATGCGACCTGCACGAGATGAGTTATCTGGAAGCCGCCGCTGCATTAGAGTGCGCCGTAGGCACGGTTCGCTCGCGCTTACACAGAGCGCGTCTCCTGCTTGCTGAAAAATTGCGCGGCGCGAAAGAGAACCAGACGGCGGCAAACTTGATTAGCTCACAAAGGAGCATCGTAGTATGAACTGCAAGGAATTTGAAACGCTAATAAATGGACTGGCACGTAGTCACGTGATGGACGCTTCGCGGCGCGACGAGGCACATTCACATGCCAAAGATTGTGCGCGATGTGACGGGCGGCTGGCTGTAGAAAAGCAATTGACCGTAGGCTTGCGGGCGCTTGCGATACTTGATGAAAGCCAGAAAGCGTCGGCAAGTGTTGAAGCGAATTTGTTATCTTCTTTTCGCAAACATGGAGAAGTCGCGCACCAACCGATCACGTCACCCGCTTCTTCATGGTTTGCCTCGTCGCGTCAGCCAGGCATCAATCGTTGGTGGGTAGCGGCAGCGGCAGTGCTTTTGGTTATGCTGGCGCTGGTTGCGTTGCGCATTCAAAATACCAGCAAAGATGGGAAAGCTGCTGAGCAACAGGCAACACAAAAGGAGCCGAAACCGCAGGAGCAGCCGCCGCACAAAATTGAAAATAACGAGCCGATTTTGCCTGATAAACCTGTTGCGCCACCAAACTCTGTTCCGTCTGTCATAGGCAAAGGTGGCAACGAAAAGAAAGCAACGCCGCGCAAACCATCAGTCAAAGATCTGGAGAAATTGACTGCACGCGTTGCCGCAAATGCCCCGACCGGCAAGGTTCTAACAACGCAAGAAGCGATTCCGCAAGATGAAATCGCAACGCCTTATATTTCGTTGATGCAAGGTTATATGTTGCCTATGTCAGAAGGTGGACAAGTCGTG
>JANMSG010000435.1:0-7961 GCA_031389065.1 Acidobacteriota bacterium
CCCGACTGTGAAGGCGGACGTTTGCGGAAAAGCCGATAACGACCGCCTTCACGCTTGGGCAACTGTTTTCAAAGGCAACAGATTGCAGATCTCGCGACATCCTAGCCATCGCTTCTTAAGATGAGCTTGTGGTTTTCCTGATGCCTATTTTTTCATTTTTGTCATCATACAGAGTTTTTCAAGCGTTCGTCAGTTCGGTTATGAGTAGCCCTTTACTCTTTTCAGTCATCCCGGCAAACAAATTCATTTGGAGATTTTTAATGCTTCGTAAGTTTTTAGCAACAACCATTTTACTCGCGTCAATTTCTTTTTCGGCATTTGCAGACGGCGGCAAGATTGAAACCATAGGAGCGCTCGCAGGTACGGGTGTTTCCGATTCAGTGAAAAAAGCGGTTGCAGAAAAAGGCTATCGCGTAACCTTGCCTGATGGTTCGGTAGTTTGTGAAATTTGGTTGAGAAAGACTCTGCCGACTCAAGAAAAGACAGATATATCGGGTGCTATTTATACAGAGATTTCCGAATCAGCGGTTATCGCCGTTGTCTCCTTCCCGAAGCTGGTCACAGATTTTCGCGGACAGGATGTCAAGGCTGGCGCCTATACGCTGCGCTACACGCTTCATCCCACGGACGGCAATCACATGGGCATTTCGCCTTATCGTGACTTCTTGTTGCTGACGCCTGTTGCCGATGACCAGAATGTAGATGCGCAATACAAGTTTGAAGATTTGATGAAATTGAGCGCCAAGACAACCGGCACCAAGCACCCTGCGATGTGGAGTCTGGTTGCTGCTGAAGCAAAATCTGCTGCGCCAACTTTGTCAGAAAACGAACACGGTCACCTGGTCTTCACAGTAAAAGTTAAAAATGCCAAAGGCGCGGAATTGCCACTTGCGATTGTCGTAAAAGGAATGGCAGAGCAATAACCAAGTTCTATTATGGACTACGGAATTCCTCACTCAGATCATTATCAGGAAAATGAAGAGATCGCTCGTGGCATAGAGACAGCGCTGCGAGCCTTCGTCGAACAATTGCCTCTTTTGCCGCCCTTTGAAATCGCAGACGAGCTAGAAAAACTTGGTTACAAAGGGCAGGAAGCGCAACGCCGCACCGTTTCTTTATTGGCTTATCGCCACGTTCGCAGATTGAAGCGTTTGTATGTGGACGGCGAAGACCCACGAACCCTTCCCCCGAAACAGAACCTCTTAATGGTCGGGCCAACCGGTTGCGGCAAGACTTTTTTAATCGAACTTCTCTTTCAAAACATCTTCAAACTTCCGACCGTCATCGTTGACATCACAAGCTTCACCGAGAGTGGTTACATCGGCGATGATGTGCGAACCATCCTGACCCGCTTAATTGAAGCAGCCGGCGATGCTGCTTTTTTAGCATCTATAGGAGTCGTATGTTTAGATGAGTTCGACAAGATTGCCGCCTCAGGCAGCAGCGCACGATTTGCCGGTCAAGGGACGACAAAAGATGTTTCCGGGTACGGCGTGCAACGCGAATTACTTGCGATGTTGGAAGGCAAAGATTTGATGATTCCTATGGATTATGGCTTTTCCGAATACGGCAATCGCGCAAAACTTTCGACCCGCAACATTCCGTTCATCGCTTGTGGGGCGTTTTCCGGATTGGATGATTTGAAGAACAAACGCTCGAATATAGGCTTTAACAACAAAGAAGACGAAGCCAACGAATTGAGTTTGGACGAAGTTGGTTTGTTTCAAAAGTTCGGCTTCCTGCCAGAATTAGTAGGCAGATTTTCGCGCATCGTTTCTTTCCCGGCTCTGCAAACCGAAGCCCTGCGACAGATATTGCAAGAAAACATTATCCCGCAATTCAAAAACGAATTCAGAGGTGAGGGACTTGAGTTGACCATTAGCGACGATGCCTTAAATTACCTGGTCAAACGCAGCGAGAAACGCGGGACAGGAGCGCGCGGATTACACACAGAGTTAATCAAAGCCATCGAGCAAGCGGCGTTTGATACCTTTAGCCGAATCAATCATGCAGAGATCGTCATCTCTTGCGAAGATGATAAATTGCAGACTAATATTCTCAAGGCTTAATCATCCATCGAGAAATTTTCTTCGCAAGAAGTCGTCAGCATTGATTTACCAATCAGCAGTGGAACCTTCCATTCTCAGCGTCAGTAAAAGGAGTTCAACATGAAAAAGCTTGCTTCCTCTCTCGCAGTCGTCTTGTTCCTTTTCACCTTTGCTTTCGCAGCAGACGGCGATAAAAAGATGACGATTCAAGATAGCCTGGCTATCAAAAATGTCGGCAGCCCTGCATTTTCGCCTGACGGAAAATGGGTAGCCTACACCATCTCTGAATGGGACAAAGAAAATAATCGCCGCGTCTCACACATCTATCTTGTCTCGTCAGCAGGAGGGCGCTCTGTCAAACTTACGAACGGCGAGAAAGGTGAATCCGCTCCGCAATGGTCGCCCGATGGAACGCGCATAGCTTTTATGGCTGACCGCGACAAGGGCAATCAAATCTGGCTCATCTCACCCTTCGGCGGCGAAGCTGAAAAATTGACTTCGGAAGAGAACACCGTAGCAGGTTTTCGCTGGTCGCCAGACAGCCAACGCTTAGCCTACATCACCCGCGATACGCCGAAAGATAAAGCCGATCGCGAAAAAAAGAAGAAAGACAAATTTGACACGATTGTTGTTGAAAAAGATTTTACCTATTCACACTTGTGGGCAATCAACGTTGAAAGCAAAGACAAGAAGCGCGTGACAGAAGGCGCGTTTACGGTTGATTCCCCCCAATGGTCGCCGGACGGAAAATGGATTGCCTTCGTGCGCTCAAGCAATGGCGCGCAAGAGAGTAGTTATGCAGAGTTAGCGCCGGACCGCAATACAGACATCTACATCATTTCATCCGATGGCGGAACACCAAGACAACTGACCCAGAATCCCGCTTCTGACAACAATCCACGGTGGTCGCCCGATGGAAAATGGCTTGCTTACACGGCAAACAATGATGCGAAATCCTGGACTGCGAAGACGGAAATCATGCTCATCGCGACCGAGGGTGGTGCGCCTCGCAACCTGACCAAAGATTTTTTCGAGTCGGCAGGCGGCGGTTTAACCTGGTCACCCAATGGTAAAGTGATTACCTTCAATGCAGGCGTAGGGGTTTATTCGCACATCTTCAATGTTCCAGTAAATGGTGGCGCGACAACTCAAGTCACCCAAGGCGAGCGCAATTACGGGCAATTCGATTTATCAAATGACGGAACAAAAATCGCCTACACGGTAAATGATAATCGTACCCCTACAGATATTTTCGTCTCCTCAATCAAAGGCGAACAGGCCCAGCAAATCACCAACGCCAACCCGCAGCTCAAAGACTTTGCCGTAGCCACTAGCGAAATCATCAAGTGGAAAGGACCCGATAATTTCGACATCGAAGGAATACTCGTCAAACCTTTAGGTTATGAGCAAGGCAAGCGTTACCCTTTCATCTTACAAATTCACGGCGGTCCTTACGGCAGGTTTGATAGCAGTTTCAACTCGCGGGCGCAGATATTTGCAGCCAATGGCTACGCTGTGTTGATGCCGAATCCGCGAGGCTCTACAGGGTACGGCAACAAATTCACGGTCGCGAATTTAGGCGATTGGGGCGGCAAAGATTTCAAAGACATCATGGCAGGCGTAGATGCGGCGATTGCAAAAGGCATCGCTGACCCGGACAAAATGGTCGTAATGGGCGGAAGCTATGGCGGCTACATGACGTTTTGGGCCATCACGCAGACCGATCGGTTCAAAGCCGCAATTGGTCACGCAGGCATAAGCGATTGGTACAGCTTTCACGGACAGAGCGACATTCCTGGGCTGATGGAATATGGCTTTGTGGGTCATCCTTGGAATGCAACGGAGACCTATCGCAAATCTTCGCCTATGACTTTTGTTGATCGTGTCAAAACACCGCTCATGATCACCCACGGCGAACAAGACCGCCGCGTCGCGATCGCCCAAGCCGAACAGTTCTATCGCGCTTTGCAACGTCGCGGCGTCGAAGTCGTCTTCTTGCGCTTTCCTCGTGAGGGTCACGGTATTCAAGAGCCGAATCACCAAATTGAATTGGTGACACGCCAGCTTGAATGGTTCGATTCGCACCTGGGCATCAAACGACAAAAGCCAGCAGAAGAAAAAGCGATGCCTGCAGTAGAAGGAAAAAACTAAAACCGCTACAATGATTTTCGTTATGAAGAACTCGAAGACTTTCAAATTTATCGTGATTGCATCATTCGCCCTTGCTTTTACTGCGCTGGCAAAGGCAAGTGATTCGGCTGAAGCAACAAGAGCATTCGAGTTCAAATTGCCTTTAGGTATTCCCGCCGAAGTCTGGTCGTACTACGTGCCGAAAGATAATCCGCTGACGCAAGCGAAGGTTGAATTAGGCAAACAGTTATTTTTCGACAAGAGACTCTCGGCTGACGGGACGGTAAGCTGCGCCACTTGCCACGACCCGAATTTAGCTTTCACAGATGGCAAGCGGTTTTCAGATGGCATCAATGGCAGACGTGGCAAGCGTAATTCGCCAACCATTCTCAACGCCATGTTCAACTCCGGGCAGTTTTGGGACGGCCGCGCCCAAACTCTTGAAGAACAAGCCATATTGCCTTTGATTGATGCCGATGAGATGGGCAACAAATCGCACGATGATGTGGTGGCAAGGCTGCAAAAAATTCCTGAATATACCAATCTATTTCGCGAAGTCTTCAACACAGGCGTAACGATTGGCGGAGTCGCAAAAGCCCTTGCCTCTTTTGAACGGACGCTGGTTTCAGCCGATTCGCCATTCGATAGATTCAACGCAGGTAACAGAGATTCGATGACCGAGGCAGCCAAACGCGGTATGCTCACCTTTCGCACGAAAGCGCGCTGTAACATCTGCCACAACATCAATCAATCATCTCCCTTTTTAACCGATCAGAATTTTCGCAACACAGGCGTAGCGTCGAACAACTCTGCGTTTGATACCATCACCCACAAAGCGACAGAGATGACACAAACAAATAACTCTGCGGCAATTCTCCGTTCGCTATCCTTGCAAGAAGGCGGCTCTGAACTCGGCAGATTTATCTTCACAGGTAACACTCTGGACATCGGCGCGTTCAGGACGCCATCGCTTCGCAACGTAGAATTGACCGCGCCATATTTTCACGATGGTAGCGCGGCGACGCTTGCGGATGTGGTTCGTTATTATGTCAAAGGCGGCAACGAACACCCGCTTCGGGATTGGGAGTTGAATGCGTTGTCACTGACTGAAAATGAGCAGAGCGATGTAGTCGAATTCTTGAAATCGCTGACCAGTACCGACGCGAAATCACTATTTGAACAAACCGCGCAAAAGATTGGTAAATAAAACCCTCAGAAACGATGGATCGTCTTGGCTGCTTCTGAAAGCCAAAGTTGAAGGGAAGAAATACTATGAATAAGAAAGACAATTTCATCTATGCAGACTCTGAAAAAATTGAGTCCTACACCAGTGAAGAGTTTGATGCATTGCACTTCGGGGCGATCAAACTGGATCAGGATGGAGTGATTCTCAAATACAATGCTTATGAGGGTAAGTTGGCGGGGCGTGATCCTGGCGAAGTAGTGGGGAAGAACTTCTTTACTGAGATCGCCCCCTGCACCAATGTTCAGGAATTTGCTGGTCGCTTCAGAGAGGGTGTTAAGACTGGCAAACTCTATGCGACCTTCCCGTACAGGTTTCTGTTCCCCGGTAATTATGTAGATGTAGAGATCACTATGATGTCGGGTAACGATGGTCACAGTGCCTGGATATTTGTCAAGGAAATTGGGAAGGCAGCTTGAAGAGTACAACAGCCTCACCCTCCGTTCCGGCCGACCAAGGAAGCGATCCCCCAATGGTAGGACAAGCCGCATCTTGAGTCCTCGTACTTTTATTCGTAATGTTTCGCTGCCATCAACAATAGAAGCCTGGAATGTAGGAATAATGCACAACGATCAGTGAAATTCCTCAACCACTGAAAAGAATGCCGCGAGATCTTCACCGAAAACAAAAGAGCGCATGATTACAATTTCAGCTTCTGTGTTATCGGGTAAAACGAGTTGGTATAAATCCGGTTCGATAGAGTTTCCTTCTGGAATCTGGAAGAAACCAGTACTGTATTCATGTCCTGTTGAAGAGTTGGGAAGCTCTAGGAGTATAAAATTAAGATCGGGTAAGATCGTCCTGTCGTTTTGCTTGAGTTGAGCATTCAAATTCGTCATTGGGTATCCTTTTCCATGTTCGATAGAGACAGCCTTGAATAAGCAAGTGAGATGCCAGGCAAAAGTGCGCAAATTTTCCCAATCGGTGATGGCTCTATAGCATAACGCCTTTTTTAGTGGTAACTGATTTTTAGAGCGAATTGTAAGATGAAGATACCTTTCAAATTTCCCCTAATCGTTTTCTTAATGCTATTCGTTTTGGGTGGTTTACAGGGCGAAAGCAATTCGTCTGGCTCTCGTCAACAAAAGGCTCAGAGCGAATCCAATCGAAACCTTCCTTCACAGCAACAGACTGGCTGGTTTCAAAGACCCGCAGCCGCAGGCAATTATCAGGAAGTGATTAACTTCCCGGACATGGAACGACCGGCAACGCTTGGAAGTTTACTGCCCGTTAAAAGAGATTTGGCGGCTCTTTGCAAACTACAATACAACGCATACAACAACCTCATAAGGGAAAATGAACTCACGCTTTCCAAGTTAGAGGCGCTCAAACTCAGTGAACTTGACCTCAGGATTTTGCAACTGCCGCGTTTGTATGAAAAGCTCGGTAATCTGGCAGCTTACAATGGCGATATGGACAACGCCATCAAAAGACTCGAAACCTCTTATCGCCTGTTAAACGACTCCATAGACTTTTTTCCAAAAGGCAGAGAGGTCAAGCTCCTTCTTGAAGAAGAGCTTGGGGTGGCATATCTGAGACAAGGGGAACTGTTAAACTGCCAGCTCAATCACAACGCTGAGATGTGCATTTTACCTCTGAGCGTTTTGGCTCAACATAAATTGACAGGGAGTTCTGAAAGGGCTGTAGAATATTTCAAGAAATATTTGGAGAGTGACCCAAAAAATTTAGAAGTGCATTG
Source organism: Acidobacteriota bacterium (assembly GCA_031389065.1). Taxonomy (GTDB): domain Bacteria; phylum Acidobacteriota; class Blastocatellia; order UBA7656; family UBA7656; genus JACQDB01. The sequence goes on from JANMSG010000435.1 coordinate 7,121, forward strand.
GCTGTTGAATATCGCCTATATGACGATCGGTAAATATCCGAACGAGGTGCCAAAGCAATACCTCATTTCTCCATCGGCATTTGCATCGTCAGAGAATATAGGGCGTTTTCCGGACGTGGCGTCGGCTGCGGGAATAGACGTGACCGGAAATGCAGGCGGCATGGTGGTGGACGATTTCGATAACGATGGCTTTTTAGACGTTGTGTTTTCAAGCATTGATTCTTGCGAATCGTTGCGCTACTACCGCAATAATGGCAACGGCTCATTCACCGAACGCACACAGATGGCAAAACTTGCCAACCAATTCGGAGGCATCAATCTTGTGCAAACCGATTATAACAATGATGGATGGCTAGACCTGTTTGTCATGCGCGGCGGCTGGGATTTTCCGATGCGGAACTCTTTATTGAAAAATAATCAGGATGGAACTTTCACAGACGTAACACCGGAAAGCGGACTCGACACAGGAGCGTTTCGCACACACTCTGCGACCTGGGCGGATTTTGATAATGACGGTTTGGTTGATTTGTTCATCGGTCATGAAATGGACCCGAGCCAACTCTTTCGCAACAAGGGTGACGGAACATTTGAAGATGTATCACGCGCTGCGGGAGTCGATAAAGTGGCTTTTACGAAAGGCGCGAGTTGGGGCGATTATGATAATGACGGTTACCCTGATTTGTATGTCTCTAACTATGCGGGAGAAAATTTTCTCTATCATAATAACCGTAACGGGACATTCACAGACCTGGCAAAACAACTCAATGTAGAAAAGCCGCTCATGAGTTTCCCGTGCTGGTTCTTCGATTACGACAACGACGGATTGCTAGATATTTTCGTC
>JANMSG010000469.1:0-6969 GCA_031389065.1 Acidobacteriota bacterium
GATGGGTGGGACAGCCTGCCCGTTGGTTTTTGAGTGGTTGAAATCTACCTCGGCTAAGTCGTCAATGGCGTCAATGTCATCTTCCTCTTCATTGAAAACTTGAGCGACGGTTGCGCGCGAAGTTTGCGCCGTTTGCTTTGACGCTTTTGGTGGGCGACCTCTACGCTTGTGTGTAGGCTCTTCTTCCTCTTGTGGATCGCCGGGGCGACAAAACAGCGGACTCGATTTCAACAAGGCGCTGACGCGGCGCGCCATGCGAAACGATTCAGGATAACGCTTGCGTAATCGCGCGCCGACAAGATTCGGCACTTCTATGTGAGCGATTTCGTTCTCAATTTCGGAACTTGTGTAACCATTATCAAGGTAATAATCGAACCTCTGTTTTTGAAAAAGCTCCAGGAATAATTCTTGTGCGAGGTCTGCATTGATTTCAATCGGCGAAGCAACAGCGGCTCCATCCGTCACAAAATGCAAGGGTCGCACGGCGGGATGGCGCGAGATTATTTGATACAGTCCGCTCCATAAACCCTCTACATCTTCGCCATGCAAAAGGCCTGGCCAATTAATCTCGCTCATTGCTTTCTCCCACTAACAAAAAAATTAAAACTACCTGCGATCAACCGATCACCTTCGATCCACTTCTCTATTACTCAGGTACCAGCAGTTTCCCGTTACACTTCGCGCGATATGAATTTCATCAGTTATCAAGCTGCTGATATGTGTTGAGGCTGAAATCATGAGGGGGGCAAATACTACAGCCGTTACAGGTCAAGCGATGAAAAGCGCTTTCCTTCGCCAGAGAATTTCTCAGGTCAAATACCACATCCGTGATAGGGCAAGCAGTAGTATCAAAGTTCCATGACGACTGTCAAGCTTTCCCTATCGGCTTCTGCTTTACAGAAATTATTTCAAAAGTTACCATCAAACTGCATAAATATAAATCCTTTTCTTACTGTGAAAATTTGATGAACTGCTCGCGCTGCAATCAAGAACTGCCCACCAATGCAAAATTCTGCAATAAGTGTGGTCTCTCCATTTCTGCTGCGATGGATGCCGCTACCCTTGTTTCCGCAGGCGACGCAGCAGGCGACGCGAGCCGTCCCGATCTGATTGAAACGAAGATTTCGACAAAACCAATTACCGCCCCCTCAACGACCGGGCGAATCCTTGAATCAAAGTACGAACTTCTGGAGCTTTTAGGTGAAGGCGGCATGGGTGCTGTTTATCGCGCCCGCCGGCTTCGCATAGGCGATTATGTAGCGATCAAAATTCTCCATGAAAAATTCGTCACCGAAGAAGCCGCGCTTGAGCGATTCCGCAGAGAAGCGCAAGCCGCAGCCATGCTTCATCATCCGAACATCGTCGGAATTTATGATTACGGCGAAGACCCCGATCGAGGGATTCCGGCCTTCATCGTGATGGAACTGGTATCGGGCGAACCCTTACGCAACATACTCGAACGCGAAAAACGACTCTCTTACCAACGCGCCGTGTCCTTGATTCAAACCGCTTGCGCGGGAGTCGGCGCGGCTCATCGGCGCCACATTGTTCACCGCGACATCAAACCTGATAACTTCATTGTCTTGCCGCCCGAATCCGAAGGCGATAGCGAAACCATTAAAGTCGTGGATTTCGGCATAGCGAAATTGCGTGACCTTGCTGGCGCAAACAATCTGACGCAAACCGGCATCGTTATGGGAACACCTTATTATATGTCGCCCGAACAATGCCGTGGCGATAGCTTAGATTCGCGTTCCGATGTTTACAGTTTAGGCGCTACACTGTACGAAATGATGGTTGGCAATCCTCCCTTCACCGCTGCAACTGTCACCGGTGTGGTCGCCAAACATTTGACTGAACAACCTCCGATGCTGCCTTTGGATTTAGGCGTGCCGCCTGCGGTTGAAGCGGTGATGCGTCGCTCGCTGGCAAAAGACCCCAATGCCAGACAATCAGACGCAAGCGGATTTGCCAAAGAGTTACAAGCGGCGCTTTCTGCCTCGGCAACCGTTCCGATTCTTGCAACGGCAACTGCGCCGACCATGCAAGCGTCGAACACGGAAATCTGGGGAGGTTCGACCAATCAAGCGCCGCCCTATGCGCAATCAACTCATCAAGGCGTGCCCTTCAATACGCCTGGTCAAGCTTTCCAACATTCGCAACCAGCGGCTGTCGTTCAGAAGAAACCTTTCGGAGGGATGCTCTTCATTAACATTATCGCGGCAACCATCGTTGTAGGAGCCTTGGGCGGCGGCGTTTGGTGGATCATGCAACCGAATCGTCAAGCGGATACAGCCTCTTCATCGCCGAATTTTCCTGCGCCATCAAGCAATACGGGCTCATCGTCAACCTCCCCGAATCAGAATACATCTACGGCTGTGAATCCACCTGTCACAATCAATAAAAACAACCGCAACGACACGCCACAGGCAACGCCGCCCCCCATGCCGCAGACGACACCGAATACCTTACCGGCTGACCCGCCGGTTATTGCAAAAACAACGCCGCCTATGGCTGAGGCAGCGCCCGCTGAAGAGAAAATTTTAGCTGGCAGAAGACTCAACTCATCAGACATCGCGGGACTTCCAAAACCTCGGCTCCGATTGCTTCGCAATACGGTTTACGCGCGCTACGGTCGCATATTTGATTCGGCGGATTTACGAGCCTATTTCAACAGGAAATCATGGTATCAACCTCGGGCAGATTTTAAACCTACGATGCTTACAGAGATAGACAAAGCCAATGTTGAAACGATTGGCGCAGAGGAGAATCGTCGTTGATTATTCTATAATGATGCGGCATCATACGGCATTCGGGCGTTCAATTCATCATCAGTTTCATACAAACTACTTTAGGAGAACTTTTCATCTATGACTGCTAAAAAGAGACTTGGAGTCGGATTCATAGGCAGCGGTTTCATTACACGTTTTCACATTCAATCTTTCTTAGCCGTGCGCGATGCAGATGTACTGGGCGTCTGGAGTCCGAATGCGAAACACGCGGAAGAAGCTGCCGCGCTGGCTCGAAATCTGCGCGTCGGCGAAGCTCGCGCCTTCAACTCCATCGAAGAGATGGTCGCCGCTCCCGAAATTGATTGTATATGGATGTGCGGACCCAATCACACGCGCATCGAAAATATGGAGCGCATCGTTGACACGCTCGAATCAGGGAAAGGTGAACTTGTCGGCATCGCTTGCGAAAAACCGCTGGCGCGCAACGTCGCCGAAGCCAAACGCATGGTCTCAATGGTCGAAAAAACCAACCTGTTACACGGGTATTTAGAAGACCAGCTCTATTCGCCAGGCATTGTGCGAGGCCGCGAAATCATCTGGGCGCGTGGCGCAGCCTTAACCGGCAGACCCTATCTGGCGCGCGCCGCCGAAGAACACAGCGGTCCGCATATGCCCTGGTTTTGGCAAGGTGAATTGCAAGGCGGCGGCGTCTTAAACGATATGATGTGTCATAGCGTCGAAGTTGTGCGCTTTATGCTCACCAAACCCGGCGCGCCGCGTTCAAGCATTCGCCCGAAAAAAGTCTCGGCGCAAATCGCTTCGCTCAAATGGTCGCGCCCCGAATACGCAGAGTTGTTGAAAGAGATGATGGGCGCAGAAGTTGATTACAGAGCGCGCCCTTCGGAAGATTTTGCGCGCGCCACGATTCAATATGAAGACGAACAAGGCGCTACTTTGATTGGCGAGGTGACGACTTCCTGGAGTTACGTTGGCGCAGGACTCAGACTCAGTATGGAATTGTTAGGTCCCGAATATTCGCTTTCGATGAATTCGCTCGATAGCGGTTTAAAACTTTTCCTGAGCCGCAAAGTGAAAGGCGAAACCGGCGAAGATATTGTTGAGAAACAAAATGCCGAACAAGGCTTGATGCCCGTCGTCGGCAACGAAGCGGCCGAGTATGGTTACGAAGGAGAGAATCGCTACTTCATCAATTGTTTCCTCGAAGGCAAAATGCCGGAAGAGAATTTTCACGATGGACTGGAAGTAACAGAGATTTTGATGACCGCTTATATGAGCGCCGAACAAGAACGCACCATCGAATTTCGCCCGCCGGATTTAGACACTTTCATTCCGGCAGTGGCGCGCGGCGAGTGGAAGCCCTGAGGAAGGCAAAAGGCAAAAGTAAAAGTAATCAGGGACAAAGCAAGGTATCGCTAAAGGCAAAGCTACAATTCAGCCTCTGTTGAAACTTGAAATGTCTTATGGCTTGCGCGCCGGAGGCGCACGGGAGATTAGCCAGTGGTGCAGCCACTGGACGGCGTATTTGAATTGAGCTTCGCGCTCTGGAAGAGCGCAGGAAGTTCGTCTGATTGCGTCTCCTTCGCCCCTTCAGGGCGAGATGAATTTGCACATTTTTTCGTCCAGTGGCTGCACCACTGGCTAATCTCCTATACCCCTTCGGGGCAAATTGATGTGTGAGTAAAAAGGAAATTCATATGAAGCGCATTTGCCAACGATTGATTTTTATTTCCATTTTGAGCCTCTCGGTTTTCGCGATGAATTCTTTCGCGTTGCAAGAAAAAGGCGAGCGCGAGTATGTTGGCGCGATGAATAACTCCATCCGTATCCGCATGAAACTTGCACAAAACGGCAAACAGATCAGCGGCAGTTACATTTACGAAAAGATCGGCAAACCGCTTCAACTGCGTGGCACAGTAAGCGGGCAACAGATCACGCTCACAGAGACCGACGCAAGCGGCAATCACACAGGTACTTTCAAAGCTCGCTTCGTCACTGCCGATTTGATCGAAGGCAGTTGGACAAATCCTGAAGGAACAAAAACCATGCCCTTCAACGTCAAGGCGATCGCTGGCGGCTCAACGCGGCCTTCTTCATCAAGCGATACAATCGGTGGCGAGTACGCTCGCGTTGACGCAACGGGCCGCATAGAAAAAGTCAGCGGTGCAAGCATTAATGTGAAACTATTGACGAATGGTTCTGCCGAAATTCAAGGCGAAGCCGTTTTAGTGGTTGACGCCAAACGCGGCAATGTTCGCACAGGCAATGTAGAAGGCAAATACAATTTGCGCGGCAACAAAATACTGGTCAAAGGCGAAGGCGCCTACGATTGCTCGCTGATCATAACTTTCGGCAAAGGGACGCTGGAAGTCACCGACGATAACGGCAATTGCGGCGGCATGGCAGTGAGTTTCAACGGCGATTATAAAAGAATCGGGCCGCCAAAGTTTCAATAGCCGGGCAGAGAATTTTCAGATAGTGGGTCAGTCTAAGGAGATGGCTAGACGGATTCAAGCGTTCGCTAATCTCGTATTATGATATGCTACCTTCTACGGTAGCGCCGTAGATTAAAACAGTCAGTCCGAGTGGAGGGCTTTATGAAGCAAATTCTTGCAACTCTAATCTTTCTAGCTCTGTTTCCGATTGCAACCTTGAGTCAAGTTTCGACGAACAAGGTAAATCAAAAGCAACAAACACCGGGACAGATTCCAGCCATTGAGCAGATCAACGAACCAATTCGGCTTATACATTCATCCACACAATCAATTCCCAATGCCAATCATCTGGTCAGTATCAGGTTTGCGATTGAACTGAATACAGCAAAACCAATCCGGGCTTTCCGAGTACATTTCGAGCAAGAGTTTGAAGATCGAGAAATTCATTCGGCACCAATCGTCGTGAAAAGTGAAATCACGATTGATCAGTCATCAACCAATCAAAAGACAGTCACATTTTCATGTAAGCGAGTGGCGAAGGCAAAAGTTTGGGTAAGCGTTGTAGAGTTCGAGGATGGAACTATTTGGAAGGCTGAAATGGCAAAAATGACTGACTCACAAGGCAGATTGGAATAGCTGCTGCCAAGCTTTTGCTTGCGGGCGCATCCGTCTAACCAGTCAATGCAGCGGAGCGCGTCCTCAGGTCTTGCATGGATTCCAGTTCACGCCGTGCGCCCGCTGATTTCCTTTGATCGCCGTAGCCCGAGGGGTAGAGAGGCAGCAAATCTTGCCTGCGGGAACTGTGAGCTACTTGATTTGACCGACTACCAAACTTGCGGCTGCCCCTGGCTTTCCCTTTTGCCTTCTGTTACCTGTCTTACCTTTTGCCTTTTGCCTTTTTACTTTTGCCTTCTGCTTACTCGCCCAGATAAGCGATTATCACTTCTTTGTTCGATGCCACTTCTGCGGGTTTACCTTCAGCAATCTTGCGCCCTTGATTGAGGACAATCACCTTGTCGGATATGCTCATCACGACGTGCATCACGTGTTCGACGCCCGCCACAGCAGAGATGCCGCGCTCGGTTTTCAAGCGCTTGATCAATTCAACTGCCTCTTTCGATTCGGTAGGGTTGAGTCCCGCCATCACTTCATCAAGCAAAATAATTTTCGGGCCGGTAGCCAATGAACGCGCCAGCTCTAAACGCTTTCGCATCGCAATGGGCAAGCCGATGGCTTTGGCATTTCGCAACGCTGCAAGGCCGCTAAAGGCAAGGATATCTTCGGCAATATGATGCGCTTCACTTTTGTCATCGGTGTGCGCGAAAGCTCCGACTAAAATATTTTCAAAAACCGAGAGGCCGCGAAACGGTTTGACGATTTGAAACGTCCGTCCTATGCCTAAGAGGGCAATTTCGTGAGGCTTTTTGCCAACCAGGTTTTTGCCATCGAAAAGCACTTCGCCGTCGGTCGGTTGATAAAAGCCGGTGATTAAATTGAACACCGTCGTTTTGCCCGCGCCGTTTGGACCGATGATGCTGACGGTCTCGCCTTCACTCACGTTGAAATTCAGCCCGTCAACAGCCGTGAGTCCGCCGAATTGTTTCGTCAGGTTTTTAACTTCAAGCAAAGCTGTGCCTCTCTTCCTTTCATTTTCAGATGCGCCGCCTCGCATCTATATGAGCGGCACACCAAGATGGGGATCGCTTGGCGTGGTGTCAGAACCGGGAGCGATAGCGACCGGGTGCGGCGCACAAACCCGCTCGCTACCCCACCCGGTTCAGAAC
>JANMSG010000474.1:0-4047 GCA_031389065.1 Acidobacteriota bacterium
CCACCTCCCCACCTCCCCCTCTTTGATTTACTGGCTTTCGTAAATCAACACTTGCTTTTGTTTTTCCCCAAATGAGAGGAAGGTGTGTTAAGCATGATTCAATTTGTTGAGCGAGCCGGGAAGTTCACTGACTGTAGTACCAATTTTTCCAAGGGAAGAAATTATTTTTATCTTGTCCAATTACTTTGCCAAGCAGTTGATTGCATTGCTTTCCCATTGCCGGTTGATTTTACTATTTTCGATATGCCTTCTTCTCTTATTTGCCCATCGTAGTCTGGCATCTCAAACTCAGTATGGATTGAAGAATTGGACGGTAGATGACGGCTTACCGCAGAACTCGGTCTATGCCATTCATCAGACCCGCGACGGTTATCTATGGATGGCTACGCTGGACGGGCTGGCGCGCTTTGACGGGGTGCGCTTCACGGTCTTCAACAAGGGCAACACGCCCGGAATCACTACCAATCGCTTCATCTCGCTCTACGAAGGGTCTGACGGAGCGCTGTGGGTCGGCACGGAAAAGGGCGACGTGACGCGATACCACGGCGGCGCCTTTATTACCTATACGACTCAACAGGGACTGTCGAACAATCCTGTCTGGGGAATTACGGGGGATGGGGAAGGCAGTGTGTGGGTATTGTCGGGCCGCCAGATCCTGCGCTGGGCTGACGGGGCGTTTCTGCCCGTCACCAGCGATGACCTGTACCTCAATTTCAGTGTGGTGCAGCGGCATGGCCAAAGAGGTTTCTGGGGAAAGCGCGGAGATGGAAGCTTGATCCTTTTCTCGCGCGGGCGACTCAGCACCATCAGCTTTCCGGGAATTCCGGCACCGTCACCCTCTACCCGCACGGCGGTCGCAGAGGACACGCAGGGGACGGTCTGGGTGGCGTCTAGTGCAGGGCTTGTCAGCATCCGTGACGGCAAGCTGGTAAAGCTTTACACCCTTGACGATGGCTTGCCGAGTTATAACCTCTATTTTATTTCCGGCACGGAATTGAAAATCGCCTGCTTTGATCGCAACAATGACCTGCTGATTCTTGGCCAGGATACGCCGGATGCTCAGGGACCGTGGGTGGCGCGTTCTGTCATCCGTAAGCCGCCGGAGGCGCTGGGGCGGCAATTTTACGAACTCTACGAAGACCGGGAGGGCAACCTCTGGATTGCCACCCACAAAAACGGCATCTTCCGCGCTCGGCGGCAGGCGATCAAGTTCTACTCGAAAGAGGATGGCTTAGCCGACACCAATGTCTATCCGATTTATGAGGACCGTGCAGGCGTCGTCTGGATCGGGGCATGGTCTACGGGTGTGAGCCGGTTCAAGGACAGGGCATGGACCAATCACCCGCTGAAAATGGAAATGGGCAGTGGAGGGCTGGTCACAGCGCTCTATGAAGATCGTAATGGAAGCCTGTGGGTCGCGTCTTATGGCAGCGGTTTCAACGGTCTGCTCCGTTACAGAGACGGCCGCTTTAGCGATACCCGCGACCTGCCGGACTTTCGAGCGGGAGTGATTTCGGCGATTCATCAGGACCGCGACGGAGCGCTCTGGTTCGGCGGTGAATGGAAACTAATTTACTATCAGGACGGGGCTGTCACATCTTTTACAAAGCAGGACGGTCTGTCCGGTAATTCCGTTAAGGTGATTATCGAAGACGCGGCGGGCGGATTATGGATCGGCACGGACGGCGGCCTGAGCCACTGGCAGGACGGTCGTTTTATAACCTATACCGAGAGCCAGGGCTTGCCAAGTAACAATGTCTGGGCGCTCTATGAAGACCGCGACGGGGTGTTGTGGATCGGCACCTACGACGGCGGGTTGGGTCGCTTCAAAGACGGTCACTTCACCCGCTACACGACGCGGGAAGGGCTCTTTGACAATGGCGTCTTTCAGATCCTCGAAGACGCACGCGGTTACTTCTGGATGAGTTCGAACCACGGCATTTACCGCATCAGCCGGCAGGAGTTGAACGAATTTGCAGAGGGCAGACGCAGCACCATCACCTCGGTCGCCTTCGGCAGGGACGACGGTCTCGTCAACATTACCTGCAACGGCGGGCGCTGGCCCGCTGGCATCAAGACGCGTGACAATAAGCTATGGTTTCCGACGCAGGATGGCGTCGCCGTAATTGACCCGGAAGCGGTGCCCATCAATCAACAACCGCCACCCATCATCATCGAATCAGTTAAGCTGGATCGTGCGTCCGTCGCCTTCGGTCCTCATCTACAGGTTGCGCCGGGGCAGGAAGACTTGGAGATCGAGTACACAGCCTTGAGCTTCATAAACTCGGAGCGCCTACAGTTCAGGTATAAGCTCGAAGGATTAAATCAGGACTGGATCAACGCCGGCACACGGCGCACGGCTTACTATTCGCACCTGCCGCCCGGCGAATATGTCTTCAGAGTCATCGCCGCCAACAGCGATGGCGTGTGGAATGAAGAAGGTCAGAGCTTACGCATCATCGTGCTGCCGCCGTTTTATCGCACATGGTGGTTTCTGACGCTGGTTGCCCTCACGGTCACAGGTGTTATCTGGTCCGGCTATCAGTACCGCATCACCCAGCTCAAGCGCGCACAGGCCGTGCAGCAAGCTTTCTCACGCCAGTTGATCGCCTCGCAGGAAGCCGAACGCGAGCGCATCGCCGCCGAATTGCATGACGGCTTGAACCAGAGCCTCGTCATTATCAAGAACCGCGCGACGCTCAGCCTGAGCGACACAACCAATAGCACAAGGGCTTTCGAGCAACTTGAAGAGATTGCCGACGCGGCGACCCACGCCATAGATGAGTCGAAAGAGATCGCTTACAATCTGCGCCCGTTTCAACTGGACCGGCTAGGGTTGACCCAGGCCATTGAATCCATGCTCAAAAATGTGTCGGACGCCAACAACATCAACATCGTCGCCGAGATTGAGCCGATTGACGGCCTGATTCTTAAGGAGTCCGAGATTAACTTCTATCGCGTCGTGCAGGAGAGCCTGAACAACATCGTCAAGCATGCTCAGTCCACTGAGGTGCGGGTGACTGTACACAGAGAGCCGTCGGCGATTTCCTTGACGATAACGGACAACGGCGTAGGCTTCACCGTGGGAGCGGTCAACACATCCACCAAACGCGGTTTTGGGTTGATCGGGTTGGAAGAACGGGCGAAAATCCTTGGCGGCGCGCTTTCGCTCCACTCGACGCCCGGCGAGGGAACGACCGTGCGAATGAGGATCGTGGCGAAGGGCGAAAAGCAATGAAGACAGAAATCAGAATCCTGATAGCCGATGATCATCCAATTGTCCGACAGGGCTTGAAACAAATCATCGAAGCAGACCCCGAAATTAAAGTAATCGCCGAAGCGGGCGACGGGCAGAGTGCACTCTTGCAGATCAAGACCTTGCTGCCGGACATCGCCGTGCTGGACATTAACATGCCCGGAGTTGACGGGCTGATGGTGGCGCAAACCGTCTGCGAGGAAGGCTTGCCGGTCGGCATCATCCTGCTGACGGCGCACCGCGAGGAAGATTTATTCAACCGTGCACTGGAGGTCGGCGTCAAAGGCTATGTCCTCAAAGACAGCGCGACAACAGACATTGCCAGCGCCATTAAAGCCGTCGCCAGCGGACAATACTACACCAGCCCGGCGATGAGCGGTTACCTCGTCAAGCGACGGAGTTCAAAGCAGCCTGCCGGTAAGCCTGGCATTCAGGACCTGACGCCGACCGAGCGCCGGATTTTGAAGCTGCTCGCCGATTATAAGACCAGCCGCGAGATCGCCGAAGAACTTTTTATCAGCCACCGCACAGTGCAGACTCACCGCGCCAACATCTGCCAGAAACTCCAACTGCAAGGTAATCACGCCCTCATGAAGTTCGCCCTCGAATATAAGTCCGAGCTTGAATAAGCCACCCCACCAACTGCCGACCACCAAAATACGTACAAGTGCGTAGACAAAATACGTAGTTGTGCGAATACCGCAGACGCTTCCCTTCACATATCCTAAACCACGGTGCTGGCGACAGCACGGTAGGTACAATTCCAGTTTTAACAGAAAGCCGAAGCCATG
>JANMSG010000873.1:0-2072 GCA_031389065.1 Acidobacteriota bacterium
ATTTTGTAAGCTACGCCTTCGGCAGTCAAGTCCGCAATAATCACTTCGGCGGTGCCGTCTTTGTCCAAATCAATCTGGTCAACCAGGATTTCTGCAAGCGCCGTCTCGCCCAATTCATCCAATTTATCCGCGCCGCCGACATCTTTGGCGGTGATTTGAGCATATTGCGAAGCACCTACTTTGTAAGTCTTGTTATTTGGCTCGGCGATCAAAAAGAGTATGTGAGCGATTCTTGCCGCGTTCGATTTTTTGACCATAAAGGTGCCGATGATTTCCGCTTTGCCGTCGCCATTCAAATCCGTAGCCGTGATGTTGACTCGCTTCAAGTCTTTCAACTCCGCTTCGGTCACGCCTTTTTGTTTGTAGACTTTTTCTGCTAACGAATAGATCGCGGCTTTCTCTTTTTCCGTGGGGAAACGACGCGAGCGTTCTTTTTTGCCCAATACTTTTGAGTTGGTAGCCAGGCCCATCACCTTGCCGCTGATTTTTGCAGAGCTATCAAGCTCGGCGGTGGCTTGTGAGCGCGAACACTCTTTTCGCAGGTTCCATTGTTTGACGGTGACATTGCCTGCTTGGCCGCCGCCAAATAGCAACCGATATTTTTGCTCCGCACGATAGTAAGTGTTGGCGAACTTTGTCAACTGCGCCGTTGTCGCGTCACCTGTAGGCGGGCTTGTGAAACGACCGCTTTGGATTAACAGAATCGGATCAAGAAAAACTCCTTTTTGATTTTGCGAGACGGCAAATAAAGCGATGCCGTTAGTCTTTTCCGACTGTGCCAATACAGGCGAGGTCGTTTTTTTCGACTGTGCCAACTCGGTTTTCGCCGGCGGTTTTTTCTGCGCTGTGGCTTCGACAGCTTTGGATTTTACTGGAGTCTTTTTTGTACTCGGATTCAACGAGGCTTTCGTTGTTGTGGATGACACAGAAGCTTTCGCGCCTTTCATCTTCACAGAGGTTTTCATCGCGTTTGATTTACTTGCAGCTTTCGTTGCACTCGCTTTTACGATGGGTTTTGTTGTCGTAGCTTTTAGAGTCGCTTTGGTTGTGCCGGATTTTTGTTGTACTTTTGTTTCTTTCGCATGTGCTGTGACTGTGAGGCAAAGCAATGCGGAAAGGCACACTGAAAAATAGAATCGAATAGACATGCTTCCTTCTCCTTAGGGGCAGTAACACGGTTGATCGCTTCGTGGGGAATCTTCATTTTGTCAGCCCTGACCTGACTACGTTGATGGGGCAACATAGCAAATATTTTTTAGGGGTGGTGCTTCTTATATTTAATGATTATATTTCTCTAGTCAACCAGGAAATCGCAAATTTCAGGAGGAACTTTCATGTCTTTCAAAAGAATGGACGAAGGCCGTCCCCAAGAGTGGATGGCAATTGCTCAGGAAGTCACGAAACGGCAAGCCAAGATGCCCGAGAGAATCAAATCCATGTTGCTACAACTCGAAGAGCAAGTTGATGGTTTCAATATCAACCAACTGCAACACTGCCTGCAAACCGCTACACGCGCGTTGCGGGCAGGCGCATCCGAAGAGGTGATCGTTGCTGCATTGTGCCACGATATTGGCAAAGCAATCTCTATTGAAAATCATCCGGCGATTGGTGCGGAAATCCTTAAGGCGTATGTTTCGCATGAAACATACGAAATCATTCGCACTCATCAAGATTTTCAAGGCCGTCATTATTACGCCTTGATGGGCAAAAATCCGAATGCGCGAAGCCAGTATGAAAAGGAAAGCTGGTATGAAAGTGCCCGGCAATTTACTGACGAATGGGATCAGGTTGCGTTCGATCACGAATACGACACGCTGCCATTGTCTTACTTCGAGCCCATGATTGACCGCATCTTTGCGCAAGCTAATAGCGCGATGGCGCAAGCTGCGCAATCGATGACAGTGGACAACGCCAGCGCATAAATCGGGCGGGAAGTCAGAACCGCCTGCGGTAGCGGCAACGATTCGAGGTCGCCCGGCTGTTCAGGGCACGGAACATTTTGTGACGACCGACTGCATCCAGGAAGCGAAGCTCAACTGTTCACTTTCCGGCAATCAATCTTGGAAGACGAA
>JANMSG010000526.1:0-7964 GCA_031389065.1 Acidobacteriota bacterium
AGCAGCCGGGTTGAATCGGTAAATTATTGAGTTTTTCAGAAAGAGTCATTTCTCTTAGTCCTTAGTCCCAAGTCCTTAGTCCTTAGAAAATGGCATATTTTACGCAATGATTGATTGCTAAGGACTAGGGACCAAGGATTAAGGACTTTTAATCAACTTTTGCGACGATTACATATTTGCCTTCACTAAACCGGAAGCGAAAATTGCCGCCGAATCTGGGAATATCAGAGATGCCGCCGCCTGACGCAAGCGTAGGGATTCTCAACGCACCTTGAAATTGCGAATAGTCAATCGTTGCATAAAAAGTCTTTAATTTTCCGGCGTTTTTATCCAGTACGCTGAGGTTATGCAAACCTTCGATCTTGATGGTTAGTACTTCTCCGGTTTGTGGATCAAGCATCACGACGCCTGAGGCAAGCGGTTGGTCTATCACCTCCGGCTTCGGTGCGAAGCGATACCAGCGTTCATTTTTACGCTCGGTAACCATCTCTTGAAAGGTGTAGTTTTTGATTTTTTCGGGCAGCAGCGGGAAGAAAGCCAAGTCCCAGACTGCGCCAAACGAGAGCAGCGTTTTATCGTTAGAACCCACTTTGCCTTTCGGATTGCCATTTTTGTCCGTGTCTGTCATAACGCGCACATCAACAGGTGTTTGCCCTGTTTTATCGATTGAGGCAGCAGGTTGAACCATAACGCCTGTTTCGCGCACTTCTTCCATCTTTTCATTACCGTTCTGGAGTTTGAAGCGCTCGACGCGAATCTTCTGCTCGTACCGACATCGGTCGCGCACATAAAGCGAACGGTCTTGATTGGCTGCCGCTTTGCAAATTAATTCAGGCGCGTTACAAGTGGTGTCCACCGAATTCATCATTGCAAAAGATGACCAACCTGAAAGGGTTACGAAAACGAGAGCGAAAACATATTTTGACAACTTCTTGACTCCTATATTATTTATCGTGTTATAACTTATGACTCGCGATTAAAATTATAGATTAGTGCGCGACGACACAGCAAACGCATTAACTTTACAAAGTGTCGAACATTTGCCTCAAGGGATAATCACAATTCAATAACACACGGAGACAAGATTAAAGATGAAGGTCAGATCAATAACTATATTTGCGCTCTTCCTGGCGATTTCGTTTGGTAGCGCGTGCGCGACAAAAAAGTACGTTCGCAATCGCATTGGCGAACGTGTCGCGCCGCTTGAAAACAGAACAGGCGAGTTGGAAGAAACATCGCGTCGCAACACCCAGGAAATCAGTCGCGTTTCTCGCGATGTCGAAGAGGTAAAACAACGCGCAGACCGCGCTCAACAACAGGCAGACCGCGCCGCGACTTCCGCCGAACAGGCGAACACGCGAGTTGCTGGCGTGGAAAAATCGGTCGAAGATATGCGCGCCAATCTCGACAAATACACCTTGCAGAAAACTGTGACCGTGCTCTTTGAGGCCGGCAAATATGAATTGCTTCCCGAAGCAATGACGGCGCTTGATGAATTAGCGACGCAGGTAAAGGGGCGCAACGGTTTCCTGCTTGAATTGCAAGGCTTCGCTTCTGCCGATGGCAAGCTCGAATTGAATGAGCAATTGAGCCAGGCACGTTCCGAAATCGTCAAGCGTTATTTAGCAGAACGTCATAACCTCCCGCTGTTCCGCATATCAATCATTGGATTGGGAACAACCAGACCAGTTGCCGACAACACAACCAAAGAAGGTCGTATGCAAAATCGTCGCGTTGAAGTCAAACTCTACACCAACAATGCCGTCGGGCAGTGAATAGTGAATAGTGAATAGTGAATAGTGAATAGTGAATCGCTAGAAGACCGAATATTCATTTACTTTTCCAACAATAGCATTTGGCATCTACTTTGCCATTATTTACTATTCACTATTCACTGCTTACTATGGAATTTGAAATTATCCTTCCTGAAAACAAGCCCTACGACGCGGTGGCGCTAGGATTAAACGCCATTGATCACGTCATCGTCGTTCCGCACTTTCCTGAATTCAACTCGAAGGTGAAATTCAATTCACATCATCTGACAGCTGGCGGACAATGCGCTACTGCGATGGTTGCGCTGGCGCGTTTGGGACTGCGAAGTCGCTATATAGGCAAGATCGGGGACGACGAAACCGGGCGTTTACAAACTCAATCGCTGTTGTCAGAAGGCGTGGATACGTCCGATCTGATTGTTGTAAAAGGAGCCGAAAGTCAGATTGCTTTCATCATCGTTGATGCAAGAAACGGCGAGCGCACGGTGATCTGGAACCGCGACGAGAAACTCTTATTTCAGGAAGCTGAAGTTGACCGTGAAAAAATAACTTCTGGACGTGCTCTCCTGTTAGATGGTCACAACGTCGCCGCGTCAATTACAGCTGCAACATATGCGCGCGAAGCAGGGATGCCAACGGTGCTTGATATAGACAATATTTATGAAGGCGCGGATCGTTTGTTGCCGCTGATAGATTTTTTAATTTCGTCAGCCACCTTCCCGGAACGAATGACTGGCGAGTCGGATTTGCGCGTTGCGTTGAAGAAGTTGCAAAAGATGACCGACTCCTTGTTCGTTGCGGCGACTTTGGGAGTTGAAGGAGTTCTTGCATATTTTCGAGGTGAGTACATTTACTCGCCTGCCTTTTCAGTGAAAACGGCAGACACGACGGGCGCTGGCGACGCATTCCATGCGGGTTTCATCTACGGATTACTCAAAGGATTTTCAGTTGAAGAGACGTTGCAAGTTGCAAACGCTGTTGCCGCATTGAAGTGTCAAGCGGTTGGCGCAAGGACTTCATTGCCTACACCTGATGAATTGAATGCTCTGCTTTCTTTGCGGTAAGGGGCGAGAGCAAAAAGCAGTTCTCGCCCCTTGCGAAACATTCAAGGCTCTTTCCATTCTCATTTATCGCGAAAAACCAGCAGATATACGCCTGAGCCGATGAAAGGAAACATGAGTATCAGGATGATTAATACCGCTTTTGTAAAATTGTCATGACGCGATTTCAAGACCGCGCTGATGGCAATGATGTCTAAAATTATGATGAGAACAGATAATAGAAAACTGAACATAATTCTTACCCTTCCTTTTAAAATTCACTGTTGAATTTCTATTGTACGCAAAATAGTTGTGAACGATTTCAATGCTTTTTACTACGTTTGCTTTTACGACACAGGCATTGTGAAAGTTCATAGACAAAATTTCAAGGCGATTCGTTTTACCTTTTTTTACAAATCAATAAGTAGGAAGGCAAAAGGGAAGGTAAGTTTTATTCTATTCAAATTTGGTTTTGTTTGAATTGCGATATAAAAATTCCTCAACCGACGCACCTATATTTATCCTTTTGCCTCTACCTATTTAACTTTTGCCCTACGGCTCAGCCGCCCATTTTCTTGACGCTCGCGCAGTGGCACGCCTACAATCTTCTCTGCAAGTCTCCCGCAACTATGCGAAAGAATTCTAACCGGGCATTTGAGGTTTAGCTTGTTACGATTTTCTCTTTATCTCGTCATACTTACTTCATTCTTATTATCAACAACCGTCGGGTTCTCAGCCAAAACCTACGCGCTAGTTGATGACTCGCAAAACCTCGAACGAATACAAGGCTATCTGGACCCCGCGCCAGTTGGAATGGACGTGCGCTACGCCTGGACGCTTGCCGGAGGACGCGGCGAAAATGTCCGCGTCATAGACATCGAAGTGAATTGGAATTTAGCCCATTCAGATTTAATCGCCGCGACTTCTCGTCCGTTTCTCTTTGTTGAAGGCGTAGCCCCGGAACCGCAATTCACCAAAGATCACGGTGCGGCTGTCCTTGGCGAAATCATTGCCGCAGCAGATGGCAAAGGCATTACAGGCATCGCGCATCAAGCCCAAATCGGTTTAATCAACCCGCTCGCTGCCGCAAACCAATCGCCACGCATTGCCGACGCCATTGATCTGGCGATTCGCAGGTCGCAACCTGGCGACATCATTTTAATCGAAGACCAATCGGCAAGAGGCCCACGGCTGGACCCTTTCACGGGTCGCGGCTTATTACCCGTCGAATTCGAGCAAGATATTTTCGACGCCATCAAACGAGCCACAGACGCAGGGCTTGTGGTGATTGAGCCTGCGGGCAATGGTGGTGAAAATCTTGACGACGAAATTTATAGAGGCGTTTTCAATCGCAATCATGATTCTGGGGCAATCATGGTCGGAGCAGGTTTTGTTCCGGCGAGTTTCTCTGATGAAGGCGCAGACCGTGCGCGAACTGACGAATCCAATTTTGGCGCAAGAGTGGATGTGCAAGGCTGGGGACGCGCAATTGCGACTTGCGGGTACGGCGATATTCGTCTTGGGCAGGGCGAAAACAATTTTTACACAGCAAAATTCGGCGGCACTTCCGGGGCAAGCGCGATGATAGCTGGCGCTGCTGCTGTGCTGCAAAGCATCGTCAAAGAGCGCGGCCTTCCGCCACTGACCTCTCTGCAGATGCGAAGATTACTAGCGTCAAATGGTTCGCCACAAGCAGGAAATTTAAACAAACTCATCGGACCGCGTCCTGATTTGCGCGCTGCCATTGCTGGTCTCGAAGCGACCGGGCAAGAGCCGAAAATTACTACGGCTAAATACAAAGCAGGCGCCGGAAAATTTATTATAGAAGGCGAGAATTTTACCGCCGGTGATTCGGTCATTGAAATTAACCGTGTTGCTGTTCTGAAAATGAAGTATCCTGCCGATTATGTGCTGCCAAACGGCAATACTACTCTGATCATGTCAAAAGGCGATCTGAGCGCCTCACTCCCCGTTGGCGTTGATGTAGCGATAACCGTCTTTACGCCAAGCACTGGCAGTCGCTCACAACCGTTCATCTATCGCCGACCGTAAAATCAGATAAGGTTGATGAGCCATTGCTTTTTGCCGTGATACGAATATCTTTCTTCCAGTCGTTACACATCTGTCCACCTGCTTCTTGCGGCGCTGGTGCAACGATTCAATGCCTGATTCCACTTTGATTATTTATTAACTGATGTTACGCAGTGAAAGGAAACGGAGAAAGCTTGACCGCGTTTTCGTCCCGTAGGGACGGACGATAATAGCCCAGCGATTGATCGCTGGGACCGCGCCAGCCAGCCCTTGGAGTCCCGTAGGGACGATTGAAGGCTCCTCAGCCGTCCCTACGGGACTGGCGCAAATACTTCCTTATCTTCCCCAGCGATCAATCGCTGGGCTATTCTCAAATGCCCCTGACGGGGCAAAGCAGAGTCAAGCGATTTTCTAACCTCCCGTCTGCGTAACATCAGTTATTAAGATGAAAGAGAGGAATGAGGAGATAGGTTGAGAAGCGACGAAAGAAACCTGCTCTGCGCGCTAGTTGATGCTAGGCAACAGACGCGCAGAGAGGATTTTGAAATTGAAAAACAACTCTTACGCTCAAGCGCTCTACTACGGGGTTCCAGCTTGGAAGCTGTAGTTGAAGCCGCCACTCAAGACGGCGAACACGACATACAAGATGATTAACCCAGTCCAGGCAAGCATAATATTTTTGCCGACTTTGTCTGAGTTCATCCATCCCCAGATAAATGCCCATATTCCACATAGCAAGCCTATGATACCCTGAACTGCTCCTGCCGTCTGAAACATTTTAACAATTACAATTATCTGACAAACAACCGCGCCTAACAAACAAAGCAATGCCAAGATTCCCATAATGTCTTTTCTCCTTTTTGGTTGGTACTGAACGTCAAAACATTCATATCTCTTTGATCAGGTGAAGCACGGGAAAAATACAGAAGGATTGGCAAACTAGCAAGTCAATTATTACAAAAACTCTGTAAACAAAATCAGAAAATCTCGCGTAAGCTATTTTTGATTCTCATACAATAGATTCGGTCTTCGCATTCGGTTTGCGCGACACGCGCTTCGGCAAATACAATGGCAAGACTCAGCAAAACCAGTAAGTACCAAAACAGACTGCTCAGGAGAAACCTATGCGTAGAAAACATATTGCAACGCTGACACTGATTGCCATTCTTTCCGTCAATCTCGCGTCCGTCTCAACCGCTCAACAAACTAAAATCAAAACTGTAGAAGTTACCCCTACAAACATAGATGCTGAAGTTGGGCAGCAAATCAAATTCACTGCCATCGGCAAAGACGAATCAGGAAATGTCGTTGACCAGAAAGTGCTTGTTTGGTTTGCGGGGCCCTTCGACCTGGCGGGCGCCGATGTAAACGGCACCGTGACATTGTTCGATCCGGGACTGGTAAAAGTCGGCGCAGTCATCGCCGGCAAAGTCGGTTACGCAATCGTTAATGTCAAAGCCGCAAGCGTCAAGCGCGTCGAAATCGAAGCGCTCAACACCCCACTGGTGGTCGGAGGAACTTCGCAACTCAACGCTATAGCGCGAACCTTAAACGGCGACCCGCGCAGCGAAATTACCATGAAATGGAATTCGAGCAATCCTGCTGTCGCCATTGTTGACGCGGCGGGTGTCGTTACCGGAATCAAACCTGGCAAGGCGACTTTGCAAGCAAGCGTTGACGCGGCTTCGGGACATATCGAAATCGCCGTTATCGCAAACCCTGTAAGCGATCTTATAATTGAGCCGAAGACAATAACCGCAAAAACCGGCGATGTTGTACGATTCAAAGCCAAGGCAACAGCTACGAACGGCGCAAAGATAAATAACCCTTCGGTTCGTTGGTCGGTCAGCGGTACAGGCGCAACCGTTTACCCGGATGGCGGATTCGTCGCTGAAAATCCGGGCACATATCTCCTCACGGCAATTAGCGGCAAGCACGTTGATACTGCATCGGTCGTCGTCACGCCTCGCAATGCAGAGCGTGAAATTGAAATTGTCGGGCGCGCGCCCTTAAAAGATTTTATGGGTGCAGAACAATGGATCATCGGCAACTACGCCTATTATTCAACCATCTCAAATAAGCTTCTGGTGTATGACATTTCAGACCCTGCCAAACCAAAACAGACGGACGCCATTGAATTTGACGCCCACATCTTGAACGACATCAGCACCACACCTGATGGAAAAATCGCTGTGTTGTCGCGTGAGGGCGCATCGAATCGCAAAAATGGCATAGTCTTTTTAGACACCTCAGACCCAGCGCATCCCAAAAAAATCAGCGAGTACACAGAGACCGTTACAGGCGGTGTTCACTCAGCTTTTGTTGACAAGCACTATGTTTATTTGACTGATGACGCAACGGGTTCTATGCGCGTCATTGATTTCAAAGACATCAAGAATCCCAAAGAAGTCGCACGCTGGCAAGCCGATATCGTGGTCGCCAAACCTGTAGAATCGCCTACAGGTTTCGCCGGACGTTACCTTCATGATGTTCAAGTCCTGGACGGCTTGGCTTATCTAGCCTATTGGCGCGAAGGGTTAATCATCCTGGACGTAGGCAATGGCATCAAAGGCGGCAGTCCTGAAAAACCTGTGCTGGTCAGTCAATTTCGTTTCAATCATCACGAGTTGTATGGCGACGGTTGGCTTGCAGGTGCGCACGCCGTTTTCAGATATAAAAACTATGTCTTCGTAGGCGATGAAGTCTTCCCTGCGGAATTCAATATTCAAAGCAAAGAACGCTTTCCGGTTCGCGGCATCGCTCATGTGATAGACGTTTCAGATATTCTGCATCCTCGTAAAGTCGCCGAATACCCTGTACCGGAAGGCGGCTCGCACAACATCTGGGTGAAAGACGACATGATGTACATGGGCTATTACAGTGCTGGCGGGCGAGTTGTTGATGTTTCGGGTGAATTGCGTGGCGACCTTTATAAACAAGGGCGAGAGATAGCCCGCGTGTGGACAGGGGCGCGCGAAGGATTTCGCGCAAACCAAGCCTTCTGTTGGGGCGCA
This sequence comes from Acidobacteriota bacterium, assembly GCA_031389065.1. Lineage (GTDB taxonomy): Bacteria > Acidobacteriota > Blastocatellia > UBA7656 > UBA7656 > JACQDB01. The sequence continues at coordinate 7,858 of JANMSG010000526.1, forward strand.
CAACCACACAATGACCTGATATTCTTCAATGACGTAAATACGGGTTTGTGGATTACTAAACTTGGCAAAGCGAAATACAAAGGCTCAACAACCGCGCCAGGTAACTG
>JANMSG010000584.1:0-4640 GCA_031389065.1 Acidobacteriota bacterium
TGTACGACTACAAGGGGCAACAGTATTGGTCTGCAAGAATTGACGGGCAGGATGGTTTTTCCGGCAGCCCTGTTTATAACCACAAGGGCGAAATTATCGGCGTGTTTTGTTCGTATGACTCCGTACAAGAAGTTGCCTTGATCAGTCCGGGAACCAAAACGCAAAAGTTTCTCGCCGACTATGATGCAGATGCACAACTCACTCCGAATCAAAAAGAATAAACGAGTGAAAGAGCTTTCTTTGCGTGGCTGTCGTCAGCGTTTAGCCTAGGTTGCAGATAGCCTTTACGAGGGGCAAATGAATTGCCCCGATCAAACGCCTTTGTGTGAAAGGCGCGGACGCTTTTGTGCACTCTCTGTCAGGCAACCAAGGTCTGTCAGCAAATAACGGGGTTCGCCGCCCCTCAATCATTTCCGTTAGGACTTACGCGGATGATGTACCGTAGGTTGTCCAACCTGCGGTTGATTTGCTCGCCGCAGTTTTTGGAGATCACTAAACGACTTGCAAACCAAAACATCAGCAGACTAGACAGTCTACTGTACATTTCTTACGAAAGTCCTATTCAGTATTGAATGCCCAAAGTTATACGAACTTGATGATCAAGATCACGTCATGGGATCTGCCATAGGTGTACTTGCTCGAGGCTGGAGTTGCTGCACGCCTGAGGGCCATTGGCAATAAGAGGGCTCTATAATTATGCGACTTGCCATAATCCGACATTGCCTGATCTTGATCCTCGCCGGATTATTCGGTCTGAGTTCAGTCCTTGCGTCTGTGGAGCGGCGGCTCTGGTTTGATACACCGGCGACCCATTTCACGGCGTCCTGTCCCTTAGGCAACGGTCGGCTTGGCGCGATGCTTTTTGGCGGCGTAGACGAAGAGCGCCTTGTGCTCAACGAAAGCGGTATGTGGTCAGGGTCGCCTCAGGATGCCGACCGTCCGAACGCCGCCGCCGTGTTGCCCGAAATTCGCCGCTTATTGCTGGCAGGAAAAACGCCGAAGCCGAAAAATTAGTGAACACCAATTTTACCTGTGCCGGTCCAGGGTCAGGTCGCGGAAGTGGCGCCAATAACCAGTATGGCGCTTATCAAACGCTCGGCTCTCTGCGCTTGAATTTCGCCCGCAAAGGCGATGACTCGACGGCGCAGAAATACCGTCGCGAACTTGATTTGGGCGAAGCTATGGCTCGCATGACCTATGAAAAAGCAGGAGTGCGTTACACCCGCGAGGCTTTTGTCAGCGCCCCCGATCAGGTAATTGTCTTGCGGCTGACTGCCGACAAACCCGGTGCCATCTCGTTCGATGCACAACTCAACCGTCCCGAGCGTTTTGAAACCGTAGCGCTTGGCGCAAACAGCCTGTTGATGAGCGGGCAACTCAATAATGGAGTGGACGGCAAAGGCGTGCGCTATGCGGCGCGCTTGCGAATCCTGAATCGAAGCGGACGAGTGTTTCCCAGCGGAAACGCTCTGAGCGTGCGTAATGCCGATGAGGTTGTGCTGCTGATCACGGCGGCGACCGACATCAAAAGTTTCGCTGGTCGAAAAGTCAGCGACGTAGTGAAGACTGTGGCTGACGACATCGCGCGCGCTACGGCGAAACCATTCGCAAGGTTGCGCCGCGATCACATAGCTGATTATCAACGATACTTTAATCGCGTCAGTCTGCAACTTGGTCCTGCCAATTCGGAAGCTGAAGCCAAGCCCATACCTGCGCGTCTGCAAATGTTTGCCAAGGGCAAACCCGATGCCGGACTCGCACAACTCTATTTTGATTTCGGGCGCTACCTGCTTATTTCGTCGTCGCGTCCAGGCGGTTTGCCAGCCAACCTGCAAGGCCTGTGGGCAGAGGAAGTGCAAACCCCCTGGAATGCAGACTGGCACCTCAACATCAATGTGCAGATGAACTACTGGCCTGCGGAAGTCTGTAACCTTTCGGAGTTGCACGATCCACTGTTTGCGCTCATCAGTTCATTACCAGTACCTGGGTCGCGCACTGCGAAAAAATACTATGGCGCACGCGGTTGGGTGACCCATGTCATCACCAACCCCTGGGGCTTTACATCGCCTGGCGAAGCCGCCAATTGGGGCGCAACAACCACAGGCTCTGCGTGGCTGTGTCAGCATTTATGGGATCATTACCTGTTCACTGGAGACCGAAAGTTTTTGGCGAAGGCGTATCCGATACTAAAAGGCTCGGCGCAATTCTACCTGGATATGTTGATTGAAGAGCCGACGCGGCGATGGTTGGTCACTGCGCCATCGAACTCGCCGGAAAACACCTTCCAACTCGCAGATGGTACGCGCGCTCATATCGCGCTCGGCGCGACGATGGATATGCAGTTGCTGCGCTATCTATTTGACGCGTGTATTGAAGCGGCGGGCATTCTCGGTACAGATGCTGCATTTGCGAAAGAGCTGACAGCAAAACGCCTGCGTCTTGCCCCTACAAAAATCGGCTCGGACGGGCGCGTGATGGAATGGCTTACGGAGTACAAAGAAGTTGACCCGCAACATCGTCACATCTCGCATCTGTGGGGTTTGTATCCCGGTCACGAAATCTCACCCACAACAACACCTGAACTTGCCGCTGCTGCGCGCAAGACGCTTGATGTGCGCGGCGATGGCGGCACAGGTTGGTGCATCGCTCATAAACTGACTCTTTGGGCGAGGCTTGGCGACGGCAACCGCGCACACAAATTATTGATGAACCAACTCAAGCCAGCGACCATCGCAGACCGCATCACAACGACCGGTGGCGGCACCTACGACAATCTTTTTGACGCCCATCCGCCGTTTCAGATTGATGGCAATTTCGGAGCTACTGCGGGCATTGCTGAGATGCTTTTGCAAAGCCACAATGGCGAAATTCACCTGTTGCCTGCACTGCCAGACGTCTGGGCAGAAGGCGAAGTTCGTGGGTTACGCGCACGCGGTGGTTTTGAAGTCAGTCTGCGCTGGAAGGGCGGCAAACTAGAGGAAGCGGCTATTCGCAGCATCTCCGGCAAGAGCGCAAAAATTCGTTTCGCCAATCAGGCAATTGATTTCAAATTCAAAGCGGGCGAGCGCATAAGACTTGATGGAGCGCTTCGTCGCTTTTGAATTGTGTGTGCCGACACAAATCGAATCGTTACAAGATGGAGGTAGCAAGAGGATCGTCCATGCAGAAAATTTTTATTCGTAGCGCTATACTCGTGTTCTATGTGATTGCGGCAGGGGCAACCTTTGACGCCACCGCATCCCAGAAACTATCTGGCAAGACCCATTTCAAATTCGATTTCGGGATTGGTAAAGTCGCGAAAGGCTACACACAAGTTCTGCCGACGACGAAGTACAGCAAAGAGCTTGGCTACGGTTTTGAACCCGGAGCAATCGTCGTGGGCGTTGACCGAAGCGGCAAAGACGCTTTGCGCAGTGACTTTATCACTGGCGACAAATCTTTCTTCTTTTCTGTTGCTTTGCCGGAAGGCAATTATCAGGTTACTGTCACCTTCGGCGATGCGCAGGTCGCCACCACCACCACAGTCAAAGCCGAGTTGCGGCGCTTGATGTTGGAAAACGTCACGACCGAGTCCGGCAAATTTGTGACACGAAGTTTCACTGTCAACATTCGCGTGCCGCAAATCGCAGGTGGTGGCGAGGTGAAATTAAAAGACCGTGAGAAGCTGTCGGAAATTTGGGCGTGGGATGAAAAATTGACGCTTGAATTCAATGGCTTGCGTCCCACTGTCTGCGGGCTCGAAATCACCAGAGCTGGAAATATTCCGACGGTCTTTTTGCTCGGCGATTCGACCGTCTGTGACCAGCCGCTGGAGCCTTACAATAGTTGGGGGCAGATGTTGACGCGCTTCTTCAAGCCCGGTTTGGCTATTGCAAATCACGCGGAGTCTGGCGAATCTTTGCGCAGTTCGCTCGGCGCAGGGCGGCTCGACAAAGTGTTGAGCTTGATGAAACCCGGCGACTACCTGTTCATACAATACGGACACAACGATCAGAAAGAGAAAGGTGAAGGTGTCGGCGCATTCACGACATACAAAACCGACCTGAAACATTTCGTCACACAGGCGCGTAAGCGCGGCGGCATTCCCGTGCTTTTGACTTCTGTGAATCGCCGAAATTTTAACGCCGACGGGCAAATCGTTAGCTCGCTCGGCGATTACCCTGAAGCCGTGCGTCAGTTGGCGAAAGAAGAAAACGTATCCTTGATTGACCTGAACGCCATGAGCCGGACGCTGTATGAAGTGTTGGGACCAGAGAAGACGGGCTTGCTTTTCAAAGAAGGCGACGGCACACATCACAGCAACTATGGTAGCTACCTATTGGCGAAGTGCGTTGTCGAAGGCATACGCGCCAACAAACTCGCTATTGTAAAGTACCTTGCGAGTGACGTGTCGAGGTTCGACCCAAATCACCCTGACCCGTTTGAAACATTCAAAGTGCCAGCCAGTCCGCAAGGCACAAATGTGAAACCTCTGGGAAACTGAAAATGAAATTATCGCCCAAATTTAATCCTAAGCTTGTTGAGGTTTTGAGAGAAGTAGGGGCAGGGCTTGTCCCTGCCCGGATTTTGCGTAGCAAAATGACCGTCATCGCCTGCGGCGATCCGGGCTGGGACAAGCCCTGCCCCTACTCAATTTTTTC
>JANMSG010000594.1:0-3689 GCA_031389065.1 Acidobacteriota bacterium
CTGACAAGGCTAAGTTTTCCTTATTCAATCGCTACTGGAGGCAACAGGAAAAATCGGATGGAATGCCTGCAAAGGGTTAGCCCAAGGTGATGATAGCGATTTCAGGTCTACAGTTGAATCGAATCGGATGGATTGATGTCCCAAGTCCGCGACTCACATACATCTTCGAACCGTTACGTTCAAACCACCCCTTATCATATTCATTACATCCTTTGGGCAGCCAGAAGGGTTTCATAAACGGTACGCGAACTTGCCCCCCGTGAGTATGTCCGGCGAAAACCAAATTGCTCTTTCCCGCCGTTTCATCGAAGTATGCAGGTGAATGAAAAAGTGTGATTTTATAGGCAGTTTCAGGCACACCAACGAGAGCCGTATTGATGTCAGGCCTCCCCGTGCTTGCATCATCCAATCCCATAATCCATAAATCATCGCGGATTTTCTTGCTTGAATTGAAGAGAAAATTTACGCCAGCCGATTCATAATAATTTTGGAATTTACCGTACGTTTTTCTTACCTTTTGAGAAGTCCAATTCTCATGATTGCCGACAACAACCCACACCCCCAGAGGTGCATCAAGAGTTTTCAATACTTCATGACAGCCTTCGTAACCATCATCTGCTGAGATTAAATCTCCCGTAATAACAATTAAATCAGGCTTCTCTTGTGCGAGTATCGACAGCATCTTTTTCTCTAGCCTTCCGATTCCATAGGTGTGCAAATCAGAAAGATGCGCGATTTTTATAGGCGAATTGAGAGGCGCGGAAATTTGATGGCGGGTTACTTCTATGTTGAAGGGTTCGATTTGGTAGACATAGATCGCCATCCCGATTGCGAGAAAAATCAAGAAGAGAAAGACAAACCGCCATTTGGTCAGCAAAGGACGAGGACTCATTACACCTCAATCACCACAGGCAAAATCATAGGTCTGCGGCCTGTGCGTTTTTGAATGAAGCGCTTGAGGGCGATTCGCGTCTTCTCTTTGATAATTGAATGGTCAATGCGTTCTTCGTGGCCAGCGTCGTTTACAGTCTGCTCAACAAGTTGTTTCAACTCTTCCAATATGCCTGTCTGGTCGTCTTCGGGGATAAAGCCTTTGGTAACAATTTCAGGCTCGGATTCCATCTCCCCGGATGTAGGATTGATCGCGATGATAGGCACGACTACACCATCATAAGCGAGATGCCTGCGGTCACGAACGACCAGGTCATTGACTTCGCCATATGATTGGTCAATGAATGTGCGGCCAACAGTTTCTTTCGCGATTACCTCAGCGCTACGTTCATCCAACGACAAGACATCGCCATTTTCAAAGATGATAATGTTCTTCTTTTCAACGATACCTAAAGTCTCTGCCCATTCTTTGTGGCGATAAAGTTGGCGGTATTCGCCGTGAATCGGAATTAAAAATTTGGGTCTGACCGCTTCGATAAAGATTTTCAAATCTTCCTGACTGCCATGCCCTGAGCAATGAACGCGCGCCATTGAGCTATCAATCACTTTCGCGCCACGCTTGTAACAATGCGAAATCAATCGCGAGATTGCCAGATCATTTCCCGGTATGTTTCGCGCTGACAACACCACAAGATCCCCTTCTTCAACAGATAAATTTTTATGTTGGTCAGTTGCCATTCGCATCAACGCAGACATAGGGTCTGCCTGACATCCTGCCGCTAATAAAACAATTTGGTCATCATCACTGTTGCGCGCTTGCGAAGGGTTTACAAAAAGTCCATCGGGAATATCAAGCTGGCGGTTGCTATCGGATAGCTCCACGTTTCTGAGCATGCTGCGCCCTAATAAACAGACATTGCGATTGAACTCTTGAGCCAGATCCAAAATGATTTGAATGCGATGTACCGAAGATGTAAAGCAGCTAACAATGATGCGACCATACGCTTCGTCAAATATTTTTTCGAGAGCGGGAATCACAGCTCTTTCTGAAAGCGTTCGCCCCGGACGCTCGGCGTTAGTCGAATCCGCCAACAATGCCAGCACACCTTTGTCGCCATATTCTGTCAAACGCTTGAGGTCAATCGTTGATCCAACAACAGGAGTGTCATCAACTTTGAAATCCCCTGAATGAATCACCACGCCCACAGGGGTAGTGATAGCCAGCGCCGTGCAAGAAGTTAAACTGTGCGTAACATGGATCCATTCAATTTCGAAATCGCCGATACTAATTTTTTCACCGGTCTCTACTGCATGAATTGTAGTTGTATCAAAGATGCGATGTTCGATGAGTTTGTTTTCAATCATCGCGAGCGTGAAGTGCGTACCGAAAACCGGCACATTCACCTCTTTGAGCAAAAAAGGGACGGCACCAATGTGGTCTTCGTGCCCGTGAGTCAAGACAATTGCGGCAATCTCTTCGCGGTATTCGTCAATAAAAGTGAAGTCAGGAATGATAATGTCTACACCTGGCAGGTCTTCGTTAGGGAAGCCCATGCCAGCGTCAATGATGATGACAACGCCATCGTATCGCATCGCCATCATGTTCATTCCAAAATGCCCTACACCACCAAGTGGAATAATTTCAAGTTTTTCGTCAGTCATATCAATTGAATGCGCCGCATACTATGTTTGTGGAGAATTGGCTGATTCAGCGCAACCGAAAGTATAGCAACATGATTGCTTTGTTCCGAAACGAATTATTCGGAAAAGAGTGAATGATAGAGAGTTTCGAAATCTTTTAATGAAAAAGTCTCGGCTCTGCGCTTCGCATCTATGCCGCATTTTTGTAGAGCGATTTCGGGCAATTCATCAAAATGCGCGATAGAAATAGCGGCTTTCAGATTATTCAGAATTGTCTTTCGCCGTTGCGCAAATGCCGCGCGGATAAGAGCGAAAAATTTCGCTTCCTCTTGGATTTGAATGATCGGCTGTTTATGGACCTTGAGTTTCACGATGGCTGAAGACACTTTTGGCACAGGCGAAAAAGATTCAGCAGGCACGGTGAACAACTTCAAGGCATCGCAGTAATATTGCACAAGCACAGAAAAGTAGCCGTACTCTTTGCCGCCCGGCTCACTCACAATTCTGTCAACAACCTCTTCCTGCAACATCAAGGTCATATCAAAAATGCGACTGCCATGTTTTAGCAATCTTTCGACCATTGTTGTTGAGATGTAATAGGGAAGATTGGCGACGACTCGCAATCGCGTTTGGTCTGCGATATCTGGATGAATTTCACGCCATCGCTTGATGGAAGAATCAAACAAAGCGTTCCAATCAACGGTCAGTGCGTCGGCTTCTATCAAAGTAAAGTTGTCGCGTTTGATTTCACGGTGAAGCCTTCCGATGAGACGCGAATCGAGTTCTACGGCAACCAGTAAGCCGCTTCGTTCAACAAGCGAGCGTGTGAGAGCACCTTTCCCCGGACCTATCTCAAATATGATGTCTGTGATTTTTGCAGAGACAGACTCGACGATGCGGTCAATGATGCGGTCATCGTCCAGGAAATTTTGCCCTAAACTTTTTTTGGCTTTAATCAACAGGCACCAGGTTTTGAGTATTTTCTTTTATCGAAAAATACTCGCGATTGAGGTTGTAGGCTTCTTCTTCGCAAACCCCGACGACTACCTCGATTCTCGCTTCTTTGAGTTGTTTGATGCCTAAACCGCTCACGCGAGAATCTGTGTCAACAATGGCAATCACCGCGCGCGCGATGCCTGCTTCGATTAAGGCATCTG
>JANMSG010000598.1:0-9883 GCA_031389065.1 Acidobacteriota bacterium
TTCAACTCGAAGGCCTCGCCTTCGGCAAGCTGTTGCGGGGCGATGAGTTCCCGCACAGCAATTTCGCCTTGTTTGCGTGAACCGTCGTTGACGGTGTTTAAAGCGCGCGTGTGAACTTCTATGGATTCGGCTCTCAGGAGACGCGCTTCTTCTATGGCGCTTTCTAAATTTTCATTGCCGTCGGAAATTAAAACTAAACGACCAACGGCATCTTCAGGGACAAGGGCGGAGGCAAGTTTCAAAGCGCCGGCGATGTTGGTGTAATCACGCGAGGGAGCGGAACTGATTTCGTTGAGTTTCCAATCGCCAAGAATCTCTTTGCGCGTCGGGGCGACTTCAACGGAAGCGTCGCGCCCGAAGGCGATCACGCCTAAGTAATCGCGTGGCGCGGCGCGTTGCAGTTCGCCATTGATGAAGGCGATAACATCGCGTTGTTGGTCTTGCGCTACGCTTGCGGAAACATCCACGAGAAAAATCAGCGCGAGGTCGCGTGCTGTTGTGCGAATTCGCAAACCCGCAAGCGCCAAGACAATCAAAAGCAGAATGGTTATGCGAACGCCTGTACTCCAAGCGGCACGTTTACGCGAAAGATTCGCCAGACTGTGACGCGCCAGGAAAATGGCCGCCGGAACGAGCAGCAGCAACAAGAGCGCCAGCGGATTTGTGAATTCAATTCTCATCAAGAGTGAAGTAGGGGCAGGGCTTGTCCCTGCCCGGATTGCCGAAGGCAATGAATATTATTCTAATTCATCTATTAAGGCTGTGTACGACCACTCCTCAAATTTTTCTACTAATCCTTTTCGGACAGGATTCATTTTTATGTAGTTCATGGTTTCAAAAAAATCTTTTTCATTGCGAATGATGTGGTCAAAGAATTGGCGTTGCCATAACTTCCCTTCGTGCCATTGCCAATAGGCACGAGTTGACAGGCTTTTGAAGGAGCCACAAATTTCACTGAGCGATTTCTTTGATTCTCCTAAACCCAGTAAAGCGTGAAAGTGATCAAGCATTAAACAGTAGCAATAAATCTTGAATTGCAATTGCTGTTTGAGATTCAAGAGACAATCAAGAGTAGCCCTGGCAATTCGTTCATCTAAGAAAATATCGCGCCTGTTTAACACCACGGTTGTGACAGAGTAAATTTGCCGCGATGCATAATCGAATCCACGTAGTCTCAGACTGTCGTGTCTTGAGTATGTTTTATATTCTTTGCGTTGATTCATTATGTTCTTCGCAAACCCATCATCGCCTGCGGCGATTCGGGCAGGGACAAGCCCTGCCCCTACTTCTCGTCTGTATAAACCAAGCCATACTTAGCTAGCACGCTGTCTTGCCATTCCCTGAAATCTTTCAGAGTCTCTACATATTGATTCCGTTCGTCATTAGAAAGGGTTGGTTTCTCGGAAGGATTCTTTGAGGCTTTTTCCAGTTTATCAGCGCGCTTATTAAGCAGAGCGATGATGCGAATACGAATCTCGTCGCTCGGTTCATCAATCTGCCCAATGTTTGAAATATCTGCTGCATATTTTCTCAAGTTCTTCGCAATATCATTGAGATTATTTTTCTCGTTTACTTCGCTCGCATCGTCCAAAGCGAATGTCGCATCTTTAACGGCTGTGTGTAAATCAATCACCTTCTTAGCTTGCATGGATTTGATCGGCGCTTTTGCTGCTTGTTCCTGCACCGCGCCATAATTTTTCCCGACCAGCGCGAAGCTGACAGCGAAAATCAGAATGCTCATCAAGGCCAACGTATTCCAAATCGTTTTGGCGCGAACGGTTCCCACCGGTTCGGCTTTGAGCAGGAAAGCTAAAGCGCCGCCCGCTATAAAACCACCGGCGTGGGCTACGTTGTTTGCCCCTATGATAAAGCCGTAAACGATAGTCATCGCCATCCAGGTAAGCATGCTTTTCATGAGAGCTTTGCCGAAGGTGCCGCCTAGCCTGTAGCCGTAAACCGCCATTAAGCCGATTAATCCGGAGATGGCTCCGGATGCTCCTGCTCCGTTGATGCCTGCATAGTAAGAAGGAATCATGCAAAAAATTCCTGTGAAGAGATAAACAAAGATGAATTTCTGTTCACCATAAATTTCTTCGACAAGCGGGCCAACCTGAAAAAGCGCATAGCTGTTGAAGAGCAGATGAATCAAACCGATATGCAGGAAGTTTGCGGTCACGAATCGCCACCACTCGCCTTGATTGACAAGAGAAATATCAAACGAACCGAAATCATCAAGTACCGCTCCTGAGGCGCTGGCGATGAATGATTCCATACCGCGTCCGCTTTTCATGCCGACCACGCCCATCAGGATAAAAATCAAAATATTGATGCCGATAATCAGCATAGAGAAAAAATTGCCTGATTCTCCACTCACACTGACACGTTGCTCCGGCACAGATTCATTGCCGCACAGCGGGCAAACTTTTTCCGAAGGGTCAACCAAAGCCCGACACTCTTGACACATCACCAGTTTTTTCTTTTGACCAAACATTATGCAGCAATTCTCCTATGATAAACCCACCACTCCAAACCCAGCACAGCAAGAGCGGCAAGCAAGATCCAACGCCAGACTTCGCGCTCCGAAGCAAAACTTTCCGTCTGTCCACCGACTTCGCCTTGTCGGGTTTGAATCGAATCGCGCGGCGCGGTGTTCGACTCCGATTCGTTCAACAAACTGACAGCAAAAGATTGTCCGTCTTTCACTTCGTAAAGTCCCGCCCTCATCGTGTCTGCGAAAAGCGCCGCGCCTTCGCGCAAATTCAAATCCAACGAATCGCCGCTCGGCAGGCTTACCTGCGCGCTTGTCGCCGAAGCCCGAATCGTCACCGCCTGCCCTGCGCGAACGGCTCTTTCATCGGCGACGGCATCGCGCCCCGCAAGCCAGGCTATGGAATTGGCAAGCAGGATGGGAAACTCTATCTTCAAAGGCAAATCGCTTTTTGCTAAATCAAAACCGAGCATCACAACTCTGCGTTGGTTTTCGCCAGCCCAGATGAGGGCGTCTCCGCCGCTTTGCACGATAGGCTTGAGCCAACTACTCGCGCTGTATTTCGCAGACGTTTCGATGTGCAGATCGGCGTAGCTCAAATAACTGTTTACCGGATGCGAGCGGTCTATCGAAGTGATCGCAGGGGTTTCAATCGTTCCGCTGGTGTCCCAAAATCCTGCAATGTCGAGAGGGTTGATGGCAAGCAGAGGTTTATTGCTCGAAAGCGTTTCGGCGCTAATGCCGCCCTCTGTGATAATGCAATCGAAATCGTCGAGTGGTGCCGATGAGGAATTGAGTTTGCGCGCCTCAATCGAAGAGTTGACCGCCAGAGCTTGAATCAAAAATGGATTATCGCTTGCGACTGCCACACGAACTTTGCGCGAGTCAGGCAAGCTCGCATACGCCGTGTTGTCAGAGGCAAGGTCATCTTCGGCGTAGAGCTGCAACTGGGCAAGCCCGCCGGTTTGCGGTAACGAATCAAAGACCACAGCCGTATGGTCATTTGCCGCTACATTCAGGCTGCGCGCGTCGGCAATCTTACCGTCAATTTTTAATTCAAGATTTACTGTGCGACCTTGCTCGCCGAAGTTTGCGATGGAGGCAAACAATTCTTCCCGGTTGCTCGATTGCGAAGCCCGCGAATTCATAGCGACGATGGCAACATTATTAGCGCGACGACCCACGCGCACCAGTCGCAAGGCTGTGGAACGTGCGGCTGTTGGTGATGCGTTGAGCGCGCCTGTTGGCGAATCGTTTTGCGTCGCTGTTGTCGCGTTGCTTGCAGGTGAGCCGCCATCGGAGATGACAACGATGCTGGCGTCGCGTTCGGCTTTTGCCAGTTGTTCAGCCAGTAACAGAGCGTCCGCGAGATTGCCCGCCGCGTCTGTCTCTTGAATTTCGTTGATGGCGGACGCAAGCGTTGCGCGGTCAGAGGTGAAGGAGCTGCGAACCGTCACGCGAGATGAACTTTCGACAATGGCGGCGCGGTCATCGCCCCCTAGACTGGCAATCATTTCGTTTGCGAGTTGTTTGGCGCGACCTAAACGCGAGTTGCCGTCTTCGTCTGTTGCGCCCATGCTTGCCGTTGAATCAATGATGATGATTGAACTGCCTGTAGCCAGCGCCTGGGTTTTGACTAGCGGTCGCGCCAGCGCAAAGACCAATGCCGCGAGCGCGATAAGTTGCAGTAAAAGCAGAAGACTGCGGCGCAGTTTTCTGAACGGCGCGTTGGCTTCGATCTCTTCGAGCGCGCGTTGCCATAAAAAGACACTTGGCACAACGCGCCGCTTGCGCTTGAGTTTCAGCAAATAAAAGAAAATGATGATCGCGCCGAGCAGCAACCACCACAGCGCGCTTGCAGAGAGAAATCGCATAACCTTTCAAAAATGACAAGTGACAAATACAGTGAGTAGTAATCAGAAACCTGGTAAGCAGTACTTCCCGGACAGCGCCTGGAAACCAGAAACCGAAAACTCTTCTTGTCACTTCCCTTTCGTCACGAAAAGAACTTTACCAAACCCTTTGAAGCCAGTCGCCTCGATTGCGCAAGGTTCGCGCAGCTTCACTTTTCAAGGCTGGATAAAACAATTCTCAAAAAGCTAGCCCTGCATCCATACGCAGAATAATTGCTATATGTTTTTTAATCTTTATACTGAACCTGCTATGCCTGAACAGACACCTATAGATGAGAACACCAGCGTAAATGTTGTACGCATAAAAAAGCGTACCCGCCTGTTCCAGATAACCTTTATCAGCGTGATGATTTTATATGCGATCATGGCTGTGCTGGCGCGCTTGAATCCTTATTATGAATGGGATTTAAAAATCGCTCAGATCATTCAGTCTATCTCCATCCCTGGCTTCTATACGTTGATGATTGTTTTATCGGCGCTGGGCAGTGGCTGGTTGCCTTTCGCATTGGTCGGCACAGTTGGCATAGGATTGATTTTGGCGCGTTTCCGAATCGAGGGTTTGGTAATCATGTGCGGGGTCGCCGTGAGCGCAACATTTAATCAGATGTTGAAAGTCGCCAGCGCAAGGCCCAGACCCACTAGCGAGTTGGTCAACATCGTGACCATTGCGAAACATATGAGCTTCCCATCGGGCCACACGGTCTTTTTTGTAGTCTTCTTCGGTTTTCTACTTTTTCTGACTTACGTGTTGCGTGTGCCGATTTTGCCACGCCGTATTCTGCTCTTTATTTTCAGTGCCTTCATTCTCCTCATTGGCGTATCGCGCATATATCTGGGGGCGCATTGGTTCAGCGATATACTGGGCGGTTATCTGGTAGGCAGTCTGTGGCTGATGCTTTTGACAACCATTTACAGCCGGTTAAAAGTAAAGTATCGAAAATCCGAACTGAGTGCTTAGAGGTCGTTTGAAAAGCCCTGAAAGGGCACGATTCAATAGCCTGTGGCAGCGCCACAGGACCACCGCCACCGCACTGTGCAAGCCCTGAAAGGGCGCAATAAATCGTGTTGCGCCCTTTCAGGGCTTTTTGAGTGCATCGCCCCTGACCCGGCGCGATGCACCGGGCTGTTGAATTGCGCCCCTCCGGGGCTGTTGACCATTTTTCAAACAGCTTCTTAACAGTTTCCGGCAAGAAGCGGATTACCTATGCAACGCAAACTTTTTCCAATAAACATCTTTCCAAACTTTCGCGCGCTCGATTTCCTCTAAGCGAGAAGAACAAAAGAGCCCGTTCTTGTGTTCAACCCTGATTTGCTATAGAAGGTGATTGATAATGAAATGCGTGAGTAAATTTCTAACCGCAAGCCTAGCCCTTTGTTTCTTGTCCCTCACAGCCTCAGCGCAAAACGCCACAATGAATATTGAATATGGCGCAATGTCGGTAAGCGGTCCCTTGTTGATGGATGTTTACGAGCCGACGACGGGGAGCGGCGCTTTGCGCCCGCTGGTGATTTTTGTTCACGGCGGTGGCTTTACGGGTGGCGTGCGAAGTTCCGTGGCGCGTTACGTTTCAGCCTACACCTCTGCCGGATTCATCATCGCTACGATTGATTATAGATTGGCAAGAGAAGCCCCGTTCCCTGCTGCACCAATAGATGTGCTGACGGCTGTGCGTTATTTTCGCGCCAACGCCAGTCGCTGGAACCTTGACCCCAATCGCATAGGGTTATTTGGAACTTCGGCGGGCGGACATCTGGCGGTCTTTCCGGCGCTTGCCGCTGACACCGAACGATTTGAATCAAACGTCTGGGCGGGATACTCTTCGCGTGTGCAAGCGGTGGCTTCGCATTTCGGCCCGATGGATTTCGTCAGCCTCCCAGCAGCAGGCGGCGAAGCCATTTTTATGGGCAGCGCATCGGCGGCTGAAATAAGCCCTATTACCTACGTTGACGCAAACGACCCGCCTGTCTTTTTGGCTCACGGCGAGCAAGACCCTGTGGTTGAGATTCATCATTCAGAGTTGATGTACAACGCCTTGCAAGGCGCAGACATTCCCTCGCAATTCCTCAGGGTCGCAAACGCCGGTCACGGATTTGTACCAACGCCTGCAGGCTCAATCATCAGTCCGAGCATCTCAGAAATCGAAGCGACAACCATTGAGTTTTTCAAAAAGTATTTAGTGAATGATGCAAGCGGCGGCGGTGGCTCAACCGATACGACGCTTCCAGTAGTTACCAATATTTCGGTCAGAGAAGGCGCGGCGGTCGTCAAGCGCGGCAAGACCGCAAACATTACCTGGGAGGCCCGCGACGATTTGGCCGTGACCTCGCAATCCATTCTGCTTTCGCTCGATAACGGCGAGACTTTTTCGATCACTCTGGCAGACAACCTGGGGGCTGACGTAAGCGCTTACCAATGGAACGTCAGCGACGATCTGCCGAAGACGAAAAAGGTCGTAATTCAAATTACCGCGCGTGATGCTGCCGGCAACGTTGGGCGCGCCTTAAGCGTGTCATTCAAGCTGAAATGAAAAGAGTCCTTAGTCCCTAGTCCTTCGTCCTTTGCTACTGAGTTCGTTAATTTTGGAATGCTTGTAAGATGAAACAAAGGGATCAGAAAATCACCTGGAAGATGAAGAGATAAAAGCTAAGGACTAGGGACTAAGGACTAAGGACTCCCGCAGGGCGGTCTTTGACCGCGTCAAAGCGAGAAGCTATAGTTTTTTCAGCTTATGGCGACCCAGACTACGAAGAGAAGAATACTGACGCGAAGTTTCATGACTTTCATGGATAATGACCTGACCACGTCAGCCGCCGCCATCTCCTATTTTTCGATGCTGGCGTTTTTTCCAACGCTACTTTTTCTGCTCGCCCTGGGCAGTCGTCTAAGCGGCTCCGAACAAGTGGAGAAGTACCTCATCTCTCAGGCGCTCACTTTTTTCCCGGGCGGGCAACTTTTCGTTCGCAAAAATCTTGAATCGCTTTCAGACCTATCAACCGGGGTGATTTTCAGTTGCTTTACGGTGATGTTGTGGGCTGCAGCCTGGGTCTTCACGGTCATTGAAAAAGCGTTGAATCGAATTTTAGGAACCTCGCCGCGCTCTTTTCTGCGCGGACGCGCCGTCAACTTCGTTGTGATGAGCGCCATCTTTCCACTGCTCGGCATTTCTTCGATTCTCACAGCGATTCTTACTGGATTAAGGGCAGCAGCAAGTAGTCTTCCTGTGAAACTCGGTCAACAACTCGAAGCTCTCTCCGGTTATTTCTGGCAATCCATCTTTATTTTAGGAAGCGCGGTGATTACGATTCTGCTGTTTACGATTTTGTATAAATTTCTGCCCAATACGCGCATCGCTTTTCGAGAGGCATTGACGGGCGCAATCGTGGCGGGTGTTTTGTGGGAAGGCGCGAAATTCGGCTTCGCTTATTTGCTACCCTATTTTCATTACGATTTGTTATACGGCTCGATTGGCGCAGGTATCACCCTGCTTTCGTGGGTTTATCTATCCAGTTTGATCATGCTCTTTGGTGCCCAATTCACGGCTGTTTTGCATCGCGCGCATCTGTACGACCCTCCAGAAAAAGATGCCAAAGAAACGCTCGATGAATCCCCGCCGATTGCCGTCAATGAAGAAGCAGATGTTGTGGAGCAATGAACGAGTCGGGCAAGCTTTGTCTTTACCCGACTCGTTGAAATCAACTCTGTTCTACCCCGCATTCAAGGTGAAACTCGTGTCTATGTTGTTGCGTTTCAGGAGCGTTTCAAAATTCGGTTTATCTATGGCTTTTGAATAAGCCTCGTCTGCTGCGACGGTCTTGCTCTTTACCAATTCTAACAGAGCGTCATTCAATGAGACGTTGCCATTGCCGCGCCCGGTTTGCATCATCGAAGCAATCTGAAAGGTCTTGCCTTCACGAACCAAATTGCTCATTGCGGCATTTGCGATCAAGACTTCGAGCGCGGCAACGCGGCCGCCGCCTATTTTTCTGAGCAGGGTTTGCGAGATCACCCCTTTTAACGATTCGGAAAGCATGATGCGTATCTGTGCCTGCCGGTCAGTCGGGAATTGGTCAATGATGCGGTCAACAGTTGAAGTCGCCGTTGTCGTGTGCAACGTACCGAAAACCAGATGCCCGGTTTCCGCTGTCTCTATGGCAATGGCTACGGTTTCAAGGTCGCGCATTTCGCCTACTAAGACAATGTCAGGATCTTCGCGCAACGCGGCACGCAGCGCGTCTTTGAAAGAGTCCGTGTGATTATGAACTTCGCGTTGATTGATCAGGCATTTTTTGTTTTCGTGAACAAACTCGATAGGGTCTTCAATCGTGATGATGTGCTCCGAACGCTGGCGATTAATATAATCAACCATAGCGCACAAAGTCGTTGATTTGCCCGACCCTGTAGGTCCCGTCACCAGCACCAAGCCTTTGTTCAAATGACAGAGTTTCAAAATGGCCGGCGACAGCCCGAGCTTTTCCGCCGTCAAGATTTCGCTTGGAATGACGCGGAATACCCCTCCGATGCCTTTTCTATCCTGGAAGATGTTCGCGCGAAAACGAGCCAGCCCTAATATTTCATAAGCGAAGTCGGTATCGTGGCGCCGCCCGAATTCTTCGCGGTTTTTTTGCGGAATAATGGGTGTGAGCAATTGATTCGTCGCTTCCGCGTCAAGCGGCGAGTAGGAATCATCAAGCGGCTTCATCACCCCGTCCTTGCGAATCATCGGCGGCATACTCGAGCTGATATGCAAGTCGGAGGCGCCCATCGCATACATGGCGCGAAACAGATCATCTATATGAAACGAGAGCGAACTTCGCGTTTGTGCAGGCGCAGGTGAAGCTTGCGCCGTAGCATAACTGGAAGCCTGCGGCGACGAAGCATTGGCGTTGTAGGCTGGCGATGGCGCAGTCGTATGTACAGGCGACGCAGGTCTTGGCGCCGAAGCTTGTGGCGCAGGTCTTGCAGCCGATGGAACAGGCTGTGGGCTTTGCGTTGTCGCCTGACCGTTGCCGGGTGATGCAGTTCCATTGCCTTGCGCCCTGAAAGTGACACAGATGCCTGCCGGTCCTCTTTTTATTTTGACGAGGAACGCACCGATGCCGCTGCAATCATATTCGAAATCAACTTCCGGTTGTGTAGGCAAAAGACTTCGCGCTTTTTCAGGAATCAGCGGCATAATCGCGCCGCCTATGTCTGCCTGCGACAAAGGCGTTTGCGAAATATTAAAGACTCCCGATGCGGTGTGAAGAGTTGCGTGTTTGCCAACTTCCAATCTCAGCTCTTTGCCTTTTTGGGTATGAAGAATGCCGAGTAAACTCCCTATGCTCTCCAGCATGAAATGTTCTCCTTGGTTTTCGTGTTCTGTATTTTGCAAGTAAGGGGCAGAAAAGACGATTGAAACGATGCCTCATCTTACAACAGGCGAAACGGCAAATCTACAGTTACTTCAAGAAGTCAGTAGGCAGTAGGCGGTAGGCAGTAGGC
>JANMSG010000885.1:0-7152 GCA_031389065.1 Acidobacteriota bacterium
CAGAGGGTCGCCCGTACAAGCAATGGAAAATTGATCTATCACAAGAAGCGATTTTGCGCGGGGGTTGGAAACGTAATCTTTCAATGCTTCGCGCCAAACCTCTGTTTTTTATTTCAGAATAAGCAACGGCAACCATTACTCTGTTGCTTGAATCGGTCAAAAGGAGAGCCTACGTGAAAGGTGCGAAATTAACGAGCCTGCTTCTGATTCTGTGCTTCATTCTTGCCATACCCGCTTCATCATCTTCCTCGCAGCGAAATACGATGGAAGCGAAAATCACCGCGCTGCTTGCGCGCATGACGCTTGCAGAAAAATTGGGGCAACTCCAACAACTTGACGGAGAAGCAAACGGTGCCTATCGCCCTGAACATCCCGAAATGATTCGCAAAGGGTTATTAGGCACGACTCTAAACATTCGCGGCGCCAAGAAAACGAATGAACTACAACGCATCGCTATGCAGGAATCGCGTTTGAAGATTCCTGTGATTTTTGCCTTCGATGTGATTCACGGTTATCGAACCATCTTCCCTGTGCCTTTAGGCGAAGCCGCAAGCTGGGATACACGAACCGTTGAACGCGCTGCTGCGGTTGCCGCCGCGGAAGCCGCCGCCGCAGGAGTGCGCTGGACATTTGCGCCCATGGTTGACATCGCCCGCGACGCTCGTTGGGGGCGCATCGTTGAAGGTTCCGGCGAAGATACTTTCTTAGGCTCTGCAATGGCAAGCGCGAGAGTGCGAGGATTTCAAGGCAAAGATTACAGCGCGCCTGGCAAAATTGTCGCTTGCGCCAAGCATTGGGTGGCTTACGGCGCGGCAGAAGGCGGACGCGATTACAACACCACGGAAGTTTCGGAAAGGACTTTACGCGAAGTCTATTTCCCGCCATTTAAAGCGACGATTGACGCAGGCGTTGGAACTTTTATGAGCGCCTTCAATGACTTGAACGGGGAACCGACTTCGGCAAATTCTTTCATCCTGACGAAAGTGCTGCGCAACGAATGGAAATTCGACGGACTGGTTGTCAGCGATTACGAATCGGTCAGAGAGTTGATGAATCACGGCATTGCCGCAACCGAAGCCGAAGCTGCGCAAGTTGCATTCGCCGCCGGTGTTGACGTAGAGATGGTCAGCCGTTTGTACAACAAACACGGCGCGCAACTGATTCGTGAAGGCAGGCTTTCGATAGCTGCCATTGATGAAGCTGTGCGGCGCGTCTTGAGAATCAAATTTCGTCTGGGGCTATTTGACAATCCTTACACGGACGAGAGCCGCGAAAGCGCTGTGATGCTGAGCCGTGAAAATCTGGCAGCGGCGCGTGAAGTTGCAGCGCGTTCATTGGTGCTTTTGAAGAACGAGCGCCAGACCTTACCGCTTGCTAAAAATCTTCCCTCGATTGCCTTGATTGGCCCGCTTGCCGATGACCAGCAATCAATAATTGGCTCATGGTCAGGCGACGGCAGAAAAGAGGATGCGGTCACTTTGCTTGCCGGAATCAGAGCAAAAATTTCCGCATCAACGAAAATCACCTTTGCGAAAGGCTGTGAAGTTTTGGGCGGCACCACAGAAGGCATCGCAGAAGCCGTACATGTTGCTCGCCAAGCCGATGTCGCAATTCTGGCAGTGGGCGAATCGGCTGATATGAGCGGCGAAGCTGCCTCGCGCACTTCGCTTGATTTGCCCGGACACCAGTCGGAATTGGTAAAAGCCGTAGTCGCGACAGGCAAACCGACGATTATTGTTTTGATGAATGGTCGTCCGCTCGCGATCAATTGGCTTGCAGAGAATGCGACGGCGATTTTGGAGACCTGGTTTGCAGGAACGCAGGCGGGCAATGCGATTGCCGATGTGTTATTTGGTGATGTCAATCCGGGCGGCAAATTGCCCGTCACTTTTCCGCGCACCGTAGGACAAGCGCCGCTCTACTATAACCACAAAAACACAGGGCGTCCGCCTGATGCCAACAACAAATACACATCGAAATATTTGGATGTGGCTTGGACGCCGCTCTATCCTTTCGGTTATGGCTTAAGCTACACCGAGTTCAAATTGTCCAATCTGCAACTCGGCGCAAAGAGCATTGCGCCAAACAAAGGTTTGACAGTGAGCGTCGAAATTGAAAATGTCGGCAAACGCGCCGGTGATGAAGTCGTGCAGCTTTACATCAGAGACCTGGCGGCAAGCGTCACGCGACCTGTAAAAGAGTTGCGAGGTTTTGAGCGCCTGACTTTGCAGCCCGGCGAAAAACGCCGCCTTGAATTTCAACTGACATCTGAGCATCTGGGATTTTATAATCGTGATATGCGCTTTGTAGTCGAACCGGGCGAGTTCAAAGTATTTGTTGGCAACAGTTCGCAAGGCGGACTGGAAGCAAGTTTTGCAGTCGCGCAAGGCAAAAACGTAACGCGTCCTTGATAATTGGGCAGAAGATGCGTGAATCATTTGCAATGAGTCCACATGTAAGCACATTCAATTTCCGTTATCCGTTGAAGATTCGCGTTCTGCGCGCGGTGGTTTCGTTCGTTGTCGTTTTCGTTCTGTCCTCTGGTTTTGCTTTTTCAAACCTTCAACAGCGCAGCCCTGCAAGGCCGAAACAGCAAGTATCCGGTCAAGCCGCAAGGTTCTTAGAAGACCTTTCACAGAGAGCTTTCCTCTATTTTCAAGAGCAAGCGAATGCACAGACAGGACTTGTGCTTGACCGCGCGCGCACAGACGGCAAGGCGCATGATTCGACTCATCCCAGCCATAACATCGCAAGCATAGCCAGTACGGGTTTTGGGCTCACTGCGCTGTGCATAGCCGCTGAACGAAAATGGCTGAAAGCGGAAAAAGCTCGTGAACGTGTGCGCCTCACATTACGTTTTTTTGCCGAACGCGCAGAACATAAGGAAGGCTGGTTTTATCATTGGCTGGACGCCGCCACAGGCGAGAGACGTTGGCAGAGTGAAATCTCTTCGATAGACACAGCGCTTCTGCTGGCGGGAGTGTTGACGACGCGACAATATTTTCGTGATGACAGAGAGATTGTCAATCTCGCAACGAAGATTTACGAGCGCGTCAATTTTCAATGGATGCTCAACAATCACCCTTTGATTTTGTCCCATGGTTGGAGACCGGAAAACGGATTCATCAAGCATAGATGGGACACCTATTGCGAACTGATGATTTTATATGTGCTGGCAATTGGTTCACCTACCTATCCAATCAGCAAAGCGTCTTGGTACGCCTGGAAGCGACCTGTCATCACCTACGCAGGGCGCACCTATATCACGGGCGGCCCTTTGTTCATACATCAATACAGTCATGCGTGGATTGATTTTCGCGGTCGCCGCGAGAAAAAAGCTCCCTTTACGGATTTCTTCAAAAATTCGGTTGATGCGCTTTACGCGCACAGAGCTTTCTGCGTTGACCTGGCAAAAGAGTTTCCAGGCTATACGGAAAACATCTGGGGCATTACGGCGTCTGACAGCGCCAAAGGGTACGTTGCCTGGGGCGGGCCGCCTCGCGAACCAGCGATTGACGGGACGGTTGTGCCCTATGCGGCTGGCGGATCCTTGATGCTCGCGCCGGAAATCGCGCTTCCTGCATTGCTTGCGATGCGCGACAAATACGGCGAAAAAATTTATGGCAGATACGGGTTTGCAGACGCTTTCAACCCGAACAACGGCTGGGTTGCAGGCGATGTGATAGGCATAGACGTAGGCATCATACTTTTGAGCGCAGAGAATTTCCGAAGCGGCAAGGTATGGAAATGGTTTATGGCGAACCGTGAAATCACAAAAGCTTTGCAATTGGTACAACTCACTGCGGCAAACCAAAGATAGACTTGAAGGCGGCGGCTTGTATATCTCAAGACGGTTCGATACCATAAACGCCCGACAACGGATTCAACGAAGTTTTTCAAGATAACATCTATGAAACAAGCAAAGATTTTATTGATTATATTTCTCTGTGCATTTTTCGCAGGAGCCTGCGTCTGCGGACCGCAAGAACACAATGCCGTAAAAAAAACAGGGCTCATTCGCATAGGGCTTTCGCTCGACACTCTGAAGGAGGAGCGCTGGCAATATGATCGTGATTTATTCGTCGCACGGGCGCAAGAACTAGGCGCCGAAGTTTTGGTTCAATCCGCCAACAGCGATGATGCAGTGCAGAATCAGCAAATCGAAAATCTCTTAACACAAGGCGTTGATGTGCTGGTCATCGTGCCGCACAACGCCGAAGTTGCAGCCGCAGGCGTTGACGCCGCGAAGCGTCAAGGTGTCCCCGTCATGAGTTATGACCGCTTGATTGGCAATTCCGACGTTGATGTTTACGTTTCGTTTGATAATGTCAAGGTCGGCGAGTTGCAAGCGAAATACTTGTTAGACCGCGCACCGAAAGGCAACTACATTTTGATAGGCGGCGCGCCAACCGACAACAACGCAAAGATGTTTCGCCAAGGGCAGATGAATATTTTGCAACCGGCGATTGATCGTGGCGACATCAAAATCGTTGCCGATCAATGGGCAAAAGATTGGCAAGCCAACGAAGCTTTGAAGCACACGGAAAACGCACTCACGCAAGCTAACAACAATGTCGTCGCAGTCGTCGTTTCCAACGATGGAACGGCGGGCGGTGCCATTCAAGCTCTGCAGGAACAACGCCTCGCCGGAAAAGTTTTCGTCTCCGGTCAAGACGCGGAACTCGCAGGACTACAGCGCATCGTAGCTGGCACGCAATCCATGACGGTTTATAAACCGATTACAAAACTGGCGAAACGCGCCGCTGAAACCGCTGTCGCGTTGGCCCGCGGCGAAAAACTGGAGACGACTTCGACAGTCCCTAACGGCAAAAAAGATGTGCCCTCGATTTTGCTTGAGTCTGTGGTCGTTGATAAATCAAACATAGACAGCACAGTCATCGCAGACGGTTATCAAAAGAGAGAAGCGATTTATAAGAAACAATAATTAGTCCCTAGTCCTTAGTCCCTGGTTTGTATTGTAGTGTGTTTTTGATTTACGCACGACCTACGAACCGGAAGCTAAGGACTAAGGACTAAGGACTAAGGACGAAAGCAATGCTTCTACAAATGCGCGAGATTACCAAGACTTTTCCGGGCGTTCGGGCGCTCGACGGGGTGACCTTTGATTTGCGCGAAGGCGAAATTCACGCTCTCGTAGGCGAAAATGGCGCTGGCAAATCTACCTTGATGAAAGTCTTGAGCGCCGTTTATCCGGCATCCGAACACGGCGGCGAAATTGTTATTGAAGACGTGGTGAAAAGGTTCAACGGCATAAAAGATTCCGAAGCTGCAGGTGTGGCGATCATCTTTCAAGAGCTTTCACTGGTGCCGGAAATGACCGTCGGCGAAAACATTTTTTTAGGGCGCGAGCCACGACGTTTCGGCATCATTCATTGGAACGAGCTTTACAAAAAAGCTGCGGATTTGCTCAGGAAACTTAACCTTTCCATAGACCCGCACACGCCTGTCAAGCAACTAGGCATCGGGCAACAACAGCTTGTCGAAATCGCCAAAGCGCTGTCGCAAGATGCGCGCATTCTGGTGCTTGATGAACCTACGGCGGCGCTCTCAAACACAGAAGTCGAAACCTTGCTGGCGATACTCGAACAGTTGCGAGCGCAAGGCGTTGGCATGGTTTACATTTCGCACAAGCTCAACGAAGTGTTCCGAGTCAGCGACCGCATCACAGTTTTGCGCGATGGCAAGACCATTGACACAGTACAGACAAAGGAAACCAACGAAGCCCAGGTCATCGCCAAAATGGTCGGGCGCGAAGTGAGCCAGGTCTTTCCGCCGGACACGCGC
This sequence comes from Acidobacteriota bacterium, assembly GCA_031389065.1. Classification (GTDB taxonomy): domain Bacteria; phylum Acidobacteriota; class Blastocatellia; order UBA7656; family UBA7656; genus JACQDB01. The sequence goes on from JANMSG010000885.1 coordinate 5,806, forward strand.
ACACCGACAGATGTGGTTTTTGAAGTGCGCGATTTGACTATCGAAGACGCTTATACGTCAAAGAAGGTTGTTGATAACGTCAACTTCACTGTGAAGCGTGGCGAAGTCCTGGGCATAGCGGGACTCATGGGCGCGGGGCGCAGCGAATTGTTGATGGCGATTTTCGGAGCGTATGCGGGACGCACCAGCGGCGAAATTCTCATTGAAGGCAAGAGCGTAAAAATTGCCAGTCCTGCTGATGCCATCAAGCAAGGCATAGGTTTTGTTACCGAAGACCGCAAGCGTTACGGCTTGGTGCTTGAGCAGACGATTTTGAAAAACATGACGCTCGCAGGATTGAAGAATTTATCCGGGCGTTTTGTCACCAACCTAGATAAAGAAACCCAGCTTGGCAGCAAAGCGATGAAAGATTTGCGCGTCAAAGCGAATTCGCTCTTGAGCATTGTCGGCACCTTGTCTGGCGGCAATCAGCAAAAAGTCGTGCTTGCGAAGTGGCTTTTGAATCATCCGAAAGTGCTGTTTTTGGACGAACCTACGCGAGGCATTGACATCGGCGCAAAGCAGGAGATTTACGCGCAGATCGATAAACTTGCGCAAGCCGGTTTAGCCATTGTCATGGTGTCTTCGGAATTGCCCGAAGTGTTAGGGCTTTCAGACCGTGTGATTGTCTTGCGCGGCGGCAAAGTTACAGGCGAATTCACCCGCGCCGAAGCCACGCCGGAAAAAGTGATGGCTCGCGCTACGGGAAGTTTCTAAAGCAGCAGGGAGCGCCGACATCCTTGTCCGCATGATTTCAAACCCATGCGGACATGAATGTCGGCGCTCCGTCACACCCAGATGCAGCTTGCGATAAGGATGTGAATATGATTTACAAAGCAGGTCTTGCCCTGGCTTTCATCTTTGCCATATTGGCGATGCTGCATATCTATTGGGCAGCGGGTGGAAGTTTTGGCAGTGATGTAACTGTGCCGATGGTTGAAGGCAAACGGTCGTTTAGTCCCTCGATAACAGCGACTCTCCTGGTTGCCGCAGCGCTTTTTACAGCAATGCTTGTGATACTCGGGCAACTTCGCGTGTGGGGGATTGGCTTGCCGAGGTGGGTTTTTTATTTGGGAAGCTGGACGATCTGCCTGCTCTTTTTTATCAGAGCGATTGGCGATTTCAAATTGATAGGCTTCTTCAAACAAGTTCATGACACAGGTTTTGCGTATTGGGATACGCGATTGTTTTCGCCGTTATGCCTGCTGATGGCAGGCCGGATTGGAACGACCGCCGGACCCTGAGGGTCTTAGAAGTGCTCCGGCACGCTTAAGGGCATCGTTGCATCAATCCGATCTGCCTGGGGAA
>JANMSG010000612.1:0-3923 GCA_031389065.1 Acidobacteriota bacterium
CCTGAAAAATCTTTGCTGAAATCGGTGACGCTGTACGCAAGCGGCGGCAAGACAAACGCCTCTATGCCTTGCGCCTTGAGTTTTTCGGCAGCGCGACGCGACATCTCCTCAGAGATAATCACGTCTGTTGCAAGCGGCAGATGCGGCCCGTGCGCTTCCGTTGAACCAACAGGCAAGATGACAACCAGGCCGCTATGGATTCGCTCGCGCGCTTCTTTCCAAGTCAGATGATGGAATGTAGTCATAGCAAAAGGAAGCTTAAACCATAGCTTTATTAGTAGCTATTAAAAATTGTCTTGATGTAAAATGTGAGCATTATGAGCCACTACCGTCGTTGGAAAGAGCAACCCTTCTTTCAGATTCCGCGTAGGGCCGATCGCCTGCTAACCCTAATCGCCTCCCGCCATCAGACCATTGCTGAGAAACTCAAGTCCTGAGAATCCAACGACAGCGGCTAATAGTCACTCCACTGCCTCAATGCACACGGCAAATTGTCGCTCCCAAGAGCGAGCAACTGGCGCTCAACAACCGTTATCCGTGCGTTTTATCAGGGATTTTGTCGTTCCTTGGCAGTCGCGCTCACGCGGCATAAGTGTTGCCTATTAGCTTGCCTGTTGACCTATCGTTAGTTATCACGAACGCTTTGTCAACCTCAACGTGCAGAAGGGCGCTGATGTACTCGCATCTTTTTTAGCGCTGAGGGGGAACATTTGTGCTTCCGCTCCCTTTGCACTTCTCTATGGACGTACAGGAGAGACGACACGATAAAGGGCAATAAAGAAAGACAATTCGCATCACAAGCAGGCTGTTTTGCGGCGCAGAACTTCCGCTTTGATGATTGAGTTTGGCATTTTCAGGTTGATAGCACTCAAAGGCGACTCTGAAGTTCGCATTGCTGCTCAGAAAAATCCCGTTTCTGAACTGAAAGTCGGAAGTTTGGAGGCCAGTTCAATCCCTGTTATTGCCTTTTATCGCACCTTCCCTCCCGTAGATATTATTAGCACAGGGCGCAAAACTTGCGCCCAAAAAGGAGTAGAAAAAATGAAAGCTAAAGCAAGGTTAAGGTTAATCGTGGCGGCGGCGATTTTTGCCGTTGTCAGCATATGGGCTTTGCCGTCGGCGAAGATGCAAAGCGACGATTGCAAAGCGACAAATGATCCGACTGTCCGGCTGCCAGCAACCAAGTTGTTCATCGAACACAACTCTACTGCCGGAGATACCGGTGTGCATGGTCTCTTCGATGGTGTTAACTGGACGAGACTCTGCGTCTTCGATCCAAGCGGAAAGCTGGTGCTTGAGGTCGCCCCGAAAAAGCAGCTTCGACTACAGTCCATGAGCGGAATATTTTTCGAATCGGCGGAACCCCCCAATGTAGAAGTTCCAATCGCGGAAATTTTGCGCCGCTTCCCCGAAGGACTATACGCTGTTCGGGGGCGCGCACAAGATGGAAGGGGACTGACGGGCGCGGCAACTTTTACTCACGATATTCCCGCAGCTCCTGTCATAGTATTCCCACAAGACGACGCAGTGCTCCCCCCCGCCAACCTTACGGTCAGGTGGAACCATGTCACAACCACGCTTGGCGGTCGTCCACTCAATAGGACGGGTTACGAGATCATCCTCACTAAGGATGTCCCAGACGATCCGAATGGGTTTTCGCGGCCCGCGTTAAGCATACACGTTCCACCCTTTGTGACAAGTTTGACCGTTCCCAACGAGTTTCTTGAGCCCGGCTCAAGGTATGAGATCGAAATAATAGTGCTGGAGGTCAGCGGCAATCAGACCCTCACGAGTATCTTTTTCAAAACCCAATAAATTGCCGACCTCACCTGTTCAAATGCTCATGATACTGGCCGCCGCTGCGCTCGGGCGGTGGTCAGTCACATAGGCGATTTCGTCGGGCGACGCTGACTCAACATCCACCTCGTCGCGCACGAAGCCAATTATTGGCCCTCCCATTTCACTATTCCCTGCGCACCTCGATGGTCAAAGAGTTGGAGACCTGCCCACCGGTGTTGCGAACCTCAACACTCAGCCCTCTAACCTCCGGCACTTTCTTGAATGGCAGCTTGACGGTAAGTTGGGTGTCGTTAGTCAACGAAGTCTCGGCCTCCGTTCCGTCTATGAGCGCCTTAGCTGGTGGATAAGTTCAGCAAAAGCAAATCGGCTAAAGCCAAAGAACAGGAAAGCATCAATCTTCCTTTCCGCTTTAGCTAAAGCCATTTGGAAGAAACGGCATTTGGTGATTCGCTAAAGCCGGTCTTTTAATTCCCATCTCACCACTAGCTGAAGCGAGTGGCAATTGATAACAAAAAAATTATCAGCATTACTTTTGGTTCATTACTTTTAGTTGAATAATGGCTTCATTGCTTCAACAATTTTCTATCAATCTTGCCTCTGTCGTTTTTCGGGATCTCGGGGACGAACTCAATCCAGCGCGGGTACTTGTAGGGCGCAAGAATGCCTTTGACCATCTCTTTCAATTCAATTTCGAGTTCTAAACTTGATTCATAACCCTCGGCAATGACGATGAAAGCTTTCGGCTTGACTAATCCTTGCTCGTCGCTTGCGCCAATCACCGCGCATTCGGCAACCGCCGGATGTTCAAGCAAACAATGCTCAAGCTCGGTAGGCGAAACGTACATTCCGCTGACCTTCAACATCTCATCCGTACGTCCGCAGTACCAATAATAGCCGCTCTCGTCTATGCGGAACTGATCGCCTGTCGTGCACCAATCTCCGGCAAATGTAAGCTTGCTCTTTTCGTGGGCATTCCAATAACACAAGGCCGCCGAATCGCCTTTGACTTTCAGCGTACCCATTTCACCCGTAGGAACTTCGTGTCCTTCTGCGTCAACGATCTTCGCTTCGTATCCTTCAACAATGCGCCCGAGACTGCCAGGAAGCACATCGCCCGGACGATTCGTGATGTAGATATGAAACATTTCGGCAGAGCCTATGCCGTCGAGTATCTCAACGCCAAAAGTGTCTGTCCAACGCGAGTACAGGTCCGGCGGCAGGGCTTCGCCTGCCGATAAACAGAAGCGCAGCGAAGACAAATCATAACGCCTTCGTCCGCCATCGAGTTGCAGCATGGCGTTAATCATCGTCGGTACGTTGGTCAAAATCGTCGGCCGGTATTTCTCAATCATCTCGAACATGGTTTCGGCCGTTGAGCGTTCCGAAAACAGCGCCGTCGCGCCGCCAACGGCAAACGGAAAGAGGAGATTGGTGCCCGTCGCGTAGCCGAAAAACAGTTTCGGCACGGCAAGCGTCACGTCGTTTTCTTTGATGCCGAGCACTCGCTTGGCATACATTTCGGTGTTGTAAGGCAAATCGTGATGCAAATGTACGGCGGCTTTCGCTTGCCCTGTTGAACCGGAAGTGAATAGCCAGATCGCTATATCATCGCGCGACGTTTGCGCGGTTTCGAGGTCGTCCGGTTGCGCGGCGACAGTCTCTTCATAAGGCAGGATTTCAGCATATCCGGCGACGCCTTCGATGACACCTGTCACTTTTGTGTCAACGACTAAAACATGTTTGAGGTAACGCGTATGCGAAGCGGCCGGGGTGAATTTTTCCATCACATCTTTGTGAACGATGGCGACTTTGGCGCGCGTGTAATCGAGATAGTATTCGTAATCATTGATCGGCAAGATGGTGTGAACCATGGTGATGACCGCGCCGATTTTTGCAATGGCAAACCACGAAGCGACGAACTCGATTGAATCGGGCAGCACCAGCAAGACGCGGTCTTCCATCTCAACGCCAAGCGCGCGCAGCGCGTTGCCGCAACGATTCGTCATGCGCTGCACGTCCAGGTAGGTGTACTGCTCATCGCGATAATAGACAGCAACCTTGTCGCCTCGACCCTCTTCGATATTGTGGTCGAGAAAGTACGTCGCCATGTTGAACTTTTCAGG